>SEEY01000131.1 GCA_004211235.1 Rubrivivax sp. | reverse complement strand
TTCTTCACCGGCTCCACCGCCGTCGGCCGCCATGTGGCGCAGGCCGCGGCGAAGAACCTGACGCCCGTCACGCTGGAGCTCGGCGGCAAGTCGCCGGCCCTCGTCGACCGAAGCTGCGACCTGCAACTCACGGCGTCGCGCCTGGCCTTCGGCAAGCTCTTCAACGCCGGCCAGACCTGCGTGGCGCCCGACTACCTGCTCGTGCCGCGTGAACTGGTTGAGCCGCTGAGCCAGCAGATCCTCACCGAGATGCGCCGCATGTACCCGCGCATCACCGGCAATGCGGACTACACGAGCATCGCCACGCCGCGCCATTTCGTGCGGCTGCAGGGCCTGGTGGACGACGCCCGCGCCCGCGGCGCACGCGTGCTGCGCAGCCATGACGAGCATCCCGACGACCGCCGCCTCGTGCCCGCTCTGCTGCTGGACGTGCCGCCCGAGGCCACCGTCATGCAGGAGGAAATCTTTGGCCCGCTGCTGCCCATCGTCGGCTATGACAACGTCGACGAAGCGCTGGCCCACATCAACCGCGGCGAGCGGCCACTGGCGCTGTACTGGTTCGGCTTGGACAGCGCCGCGCGCGACCACGTGATGGCGCAAACCCATGCCGGCGGCGTGACCATCAACGACTGCCTGTGGCACCTGGGCCAGGAGGCCCAGCCCTTCGGCGGCGTCGGCGCCAGCGGCATGGGCTCGTACCACGGCGAGTGGGGCTTTCGCACCTTCAGCAAGGAGAAGCCGCTGTTCATCCAGTCGCGCTTCGCCGGCACGAAGCTGTTCCAGCCGCCCTACGGCGCCACCTTCAACCGGCTGCTGGCGCTGCTGCGCCGCATCACATGACCATGAACGACACGACGCGATTCGACGAGACGCATGACGTCATCGTCATCGGCGGCGGCTCCTCCGGCTCGGCGCTCGCCGGCCGACTGAGCGAAGACGCCGGCACGAGCGTGCTGGTGCTGGAGGCCGGCGCCGACGTGAACAACTGGCTCGGCAATGTGCCCACGGCCGCCGTGTTGATGGTGCCGAGCAAGCTGCACAACTGGGCTTTCGAGACCGTGCCCCAGCCGGGCCTGAACGGCCGGCGCGGCTATGTGCCGCGCGGCAAGATGCTGGGCGGCTCGTCGGGCATCAACGCGATGGTCTACACGCGTGGCCAGCCCGAGGACTACGACCACTGGGCCGCGCTCGGCAATGCCGGCTGGGCCTGGAGCGACGTGCTGCCCTACTTCGTGAAGAGCGAGTGCAACGACAGCTTCGGCGCGCCGCTGCACGGCCGGAGCGGCCCGCTGAAGGTGAGCCAGCTGCGCAGCGACAACCCGCTGCAGGCCGCCTGGCTGGCCGCCGGCCGCGAGGCGGGGCACGTGATCAACGCCGACTTCAACGGTGCCACGCAGGAAGGCATCGGCATCTACCAGGTGACGCAGGACCGCGGCGAGCGCTGCAACGCGGCGCGCGCCTATCTGCGCCCGCACCTGAACCGTCCCAACCTGCGCGTCACGACGCAGGCCCAGGTGCAGCGCATCCTGTTCGACGGGCGCCGCGCCGTGGGCGTCGAGGTGCGCGTGGCCGGCGTGCTGCGCCGCCTGCAGGCCCGTCGCGAGGTGGTGCTGGCGGCCGGCGCCATCCAGTCGCCGCAGCTGCTGATGCTGTCCGGCGTGGGCGATGCGGCACAGCTGCAGGCGCATGGCATCGGCGTGCTGCAGCACCTGCCCGGCGTCGGCGCCAACCTGCAGGACCATCCCGACTTCGTGTTCGGCCTGCGCAGCCGTGACGCAGTCAACAGCTTCGGCCTGTCGGCCCGCGGCGGGCTCGCGTTCTGGAACGCGATGCGCCGCTATCGAGGTGATCGCCGCGGCATGCTGACGAGCAATTTCGCCGAGGGCGGCGGCTTCCTGCGCACGAGCGCGGCGCAGGCGCGGCCCGACGTTCAGCTGCACTTCGTGGTCGCCGCCGTGCAAGACCATGCCCGCAAGCTGGGCTGGGGGCATGGCCTGTCCTGCCACGTCTGCCTGCTGCGTCCGCAAAGCCGCGGCAGCGTCTCGCTGGCCAGCGCCGATGTGAACGCCGCACCGCGCATCGACCCGGCCTTCTTCCAGCACCCGGACGACCTCGCGCAGATGGTGGCCGGCTTCAAGCTCACGCGCGAGCTGCTGCTGCAGCCCTCGCTGCGCGCGCACTGGAGCGGCGAAATCTGGAACACCGAGACGCGCTCGGACGCGGACATCGAGGCGCTGCTGCGCCAGCGCAGCGACACCATCTATCACCCGGTCGGCACCTGCCGCATGGGGCAGGGCGACATGGCCGTCGTTGACGCGGAACTGCGCGTGCACGGCCTGCAGGGCCTGCGCGTGGTGGACTGCTCCATCATGCCGACGCTGGTTAGCGGCAATACCAATGCGCCGGCCATGATGATCGGCGAGAAGGCGGCGCAGATGATGCGCGCGCCGATCCGCCGGCCGGCGGCGGCCGTGGTCAACGCGGCCTGACCGGAGCGACCGGCCGAGTGGCCAAGTGGCCGAGTGGCCGAGCGGCCTGCCGGTCGAGTGGTGAGAACATCCGGGCGTGCCGTCGCTTCTTTCGATCCGCCCCGCCACGCCTGAGGATGCGCTCGCCCTCGCGGCCTTCGCCGCCCAGGCGTTCACTGACACCTATCGCGATCTCGACGCCCGGGAGGTTGCCGACTATGTCGCCGAGCACCTGCAGCCCGAGGTCATGTCCGGCGTCATCCAGGATCCGGCGTGCACGACGCTGCTGGCCTGCGTAGGCAATCAGTTGGCCGGTTATGCCATCCTGCGTGCCGGGCCGTCACCGGCCTGTGTTGCAAGGCCGGCCCCGCTGGAACTGTGGCGCATCTACCTGGGCGAGGGCTTCATCGGCCAGGGCCTGGGCAGCCGGCTGAGGAGGGCGGTGCAAGCCGAGGCCCGGCGGCAGGGCGCCCGCAGCTTGTGGCTCGGCGTCTACGATCGCAACGTGCGTGCCGTCCAGTTCTACAAGCGCTTCGGCTTCGCCCCCGTGGGTGGCAAGGAGTTCCTGTTCGGAGGCCGCCTCTACATCGACCCGATCTACGCGGCTGACCTGCCGCTGGAGACAACATGATCGAAGGTTCCTGCCTCTGCGGCAGCGTCCGTTGGCGTTTCGATGGCCAGCCGGACGGCGCCACTGCCTGCAACTGCACCGCCTGCCGCCGCTACGGCACGCTCTGGGCGTACGACCACGTCGACGAGGGCATCCACGTCAGCGGCACGACGACGGCCTATGCCCGCGGCAAGGCGCTCGAGTTCCACTTCTGCCCGACCTGCGGTTGCGTGACGCACTGGCGCGGTCTGCGGCTGGAGAGCGACGGCCGGCGGCGCATCGCCGTCAACCTGCGCCTGGCCGAGCCGGAGGCGGTGGCCGCGATTCCCATCGACCACTTCGACGGCTTCGACAGCTTCGACGACCTGCCGCGGGACGGGCGCTGCGTGAAGGACTACTGGTTCTAGTCCAGCCGCGTCCTACAGGTAAAGGCTTGAAACCGGACGGCTCGGCGTCAGATCAGGGGCGCAGACTGCTGACTGTCCAGGCGCGCTGCGCGTGGTCGATCGCGTGAGGAGAGTTGCGATGATGTTCCCCCTGAGATTCCCCCGCTTCCTGTTGCTTTGCCTGGCCCTGCTGTCGACGCTCTGGCTCGGCACGGCGCAAGCGCTGCCCACCGTCGACCAGGTGCAGGCCGCCGCAAAAAGTGGCGACTACGCCGGTGCCGAGAAGATGATGCGAGAGGTCGTCGCGGCCCGGCCCGACAGCGCCCGTGCCCATTACGTGCTGGCCGAACTGCTGGCCCACCAGCGCCAGTTCGACGACGCCGCCGCGCACACGCGCCGCGCCCGTGCGCTCGACCCGGCCATCAAGTTCACCGACCCGGCCCGCTTCAATGCCTTCGAGCAGGCGCTCCAACGCGAGCAGGCCGCCGCCGCCAAGCCGGCCATGCCCACAGCGCTTGACCCGGCGCCCGCGCCGCGCGCCGCGCCTGTCGAACGGGCGGAACGCGTCGAGCCGGTAGAACGCGCCGGCTCCGCGGGCGGCGTGCCCATCTGGCTGCTGGTGGCAGGCGCGATCCTCTTCATCGGCATCGCCGCCAGCTGGATGCGCCGGCGCACCGCCGCGCAGGCGCAGCAGCCGGCCTTCGGCGGTGGCGGCTATGGCGGCGCTTACAGCGGCCCGGGCGCCGGCGCCATGGGCTACGGCTCCGGCATGCCGATGCAGCCCGGCTCGGGCATGCTCGGTGTCGGCCTCGGCGTGGCGGGCGGTGTCGCGGCCGGCATGCTGGCGGAGCGCCTGCTGCACGGCGGCCATGACCAGGGCAACCTGCCGAACAACGTGAATGCCGGCGGCAACGCTGGCGGCTTTATCCCCGGCGGCTTCGGCGGCGATGCTGGCGCCGCGGATGAGCTGGCCAGCCGCGACATCGACTTCGGCAGCGGCGACGGCTGGGGCGGTGGCGAGGCCGGCGGCGGCGATTTCGGCGGCGGCGGTGGCGGCAGCGACGACTGGTAAACCCCCGGCCGGGCCACACCGGGGCAGCGGAGTGCGGCCCCGATAATCCGGTGCATGTCGCCAGCCGCCTTCACCGGCCAGTTGCTTGCCTTCATCGCCCGCCTCATCACGGGCGCGCAAGGCCACTGGAAGGGCTGCCCGCCCAAAGCCGAGCAGCGCATCTACATCGCCAATCATCAGAGTCACTTCGATCTCGTCCTGATCTGGGCGGCGTTTCCTCATGAGCTGCGCGCTTCCACACGCGCCATCGCCGCGCGCGACTACTGGACCAAGAGCGCCTTCAGGCGCTGGCTGACGACCGAAGTCTTCAACGCCATCTACGTCAGCCGCTCGCGCGCCACGCCCGACGAAGACCCGCTCGAACCCCTCGTCGAGGCGCTCGCCAACGGCGACTCGCTGGTGATCTTTCCTGAGGGCACGCGCTCCAGCAAGGGCAACCCGCAGCCTTTCAAGAGCGGCATCTACCACCTGGCGCAGCAGTTCCCTGATGTGCCGCTGATCCCCACCTGGATCGACAACGTGCAGCGCGTCATGCCCAAGGGCGAGGTCGTGCCGGTGCCCATCCTGTGCACGGTCACCTTCGGCGCGCCCATCCAGTTGCAGGGCGGCGAGAGCAAGGCCGATTTCCTGTGCCGCGCCCGCGAGGCGGTGATGGAACAGCGACCCGACCCGGCGTCGCCCGGCCGCCTGGCGGAGGCGGATTGATGCGCTGGCTGCGGGAACTCAGCGCCAGCGAGCAGGTGGCGCTACTCTTCGTCGTGCTGTTCGGCTTCCTGATGCTGCTGACGCTCGGCCTGTTCCTGAACTCGCTGCGCGAGCGGCCCGACGAAGAGACCCGCCGCGCCTCCGAGCTGACCTGGGAGCGCGTGCGCCGCGACCTGCGCGCCGCCTGGATCGGCGGTTGCATGTTCTGGGTCGCGTGGATCTCCGGGCCTCTGGGCGCGACGCTGCTGTTCGCGCTGTTCTCCTTCCTGGCGCTGCGCGAGTTCATCACCCTCGTGCACACGCTGCGCAGCGACCACCGCACGCTGATCGTCGCCTTCTTCGTGCTGCTGCCGGTGCAGTACATGCTGTGCGGTACGCGCTTCTTCGACCTGTTCACGGTGTTCGTGCCGGTCTACGGCTTCCTGGTGCTGCCCATCGTCAGCGCGCTGGCCGACGACCCCAACCGCTTCCTGGAACGTAACGCCAAGATCCAGTGGGGCGTGATGGTCTGCGTCTATGGCCTGTCGCATGCGCCGGCGCTGCTGCTGCTGGACTTCCCCGGCTACACCGGCCGCGGCGCCTTCCTGCTGTTCTTCCTCGTCATGGTGGTCGCGTCCTCGCAGATCGCGCAGGAGATCGCCACGCGCACGCTGCGCCGCCGCCCGGTCGCCCGGCACATCAGCCGCAGCTTCTCGATGCGGGCCTGGTGGATCGGCACGCTGACCGGCTCGGTGGCTGGCGGCCTGCTGTTCTGGATCACGCCCTTCCGCATCGGCCAGGCGCTGGTGATGGCCTTTCTCACCGCAGCAGCGGCCGGCTTCGGCGGCCTCGTCATGAAGGCGCTGAAGAAGGACGCCGGCGTGCGCTACTGGGGCAACCGCAGCTCCATCACCGGCGCCGTCGGCCTGCTCGACCGCATCGCCGTGCTGTGCTTTGCGGCGCCGGTGTTCTTTCATTCGGCGCGCTGGTATTTCCGCCTGCCGTTGGGGCTGCAATGACGGCCCCCACGCGAACCTCGTTCACTGCCCCCCGAGGGGGCTGCAGCGCCCTTGGGGCGGCCCGGCGGGTGCTGCGGTGAGGATCCTCGGCATCGACCCCGGCCTGCAGACCACCGGCTTCGGTGTGATCGACGCCGAGGGCCCGCGTCTGGCCTATGTGGCGAGCGGCACGATCAAGACCAGCGCGGTCGCGGTCGGCGACCTGCCGGCGCGGCTGAAGATCCTGTTCGACGGCATCCGTGAAGTCACCGCGCGCTACCAGCCGCAGTGCGCGGCGGTGGAGATCGTGTTCGTCAACGTGAACCCGCAGTCCACGCTGCTGCTGGGCCAGGCGCGCGGCGCGGCGATCACGGCCCTGGTGTCCGCGGACCTGGCCGTCAGCGAGTACACGGCCCTGCAGATGAAGAAGGCCATCGTCGGCCCCGGCCATGCCACCAAGGAGCAGATCCAGGCCATGGTGCAGCGCCTCTTGAACCTGCCCGGCGTGCCCGGCAAGGACGCCGCCGACGCGCTGGGCATCGCCATCATGCACGCCCATGCACGCGTGACCTTCGAGGCGATGAGCCGCACTACGACGTTGGAGCGGCGCCAACACGCGCAGTTCAAGGGCGGCCGAACCTACTGAACGGCGCTCAGCCATCGAAAAGGCCCGCGGGATGCGGGCCTTGAGTCATCCAGCGACTCACGCCGATCCGGCTTTGCCGGGCGGTCGTGAGTGCCCCCTTGAGGGGGCCGGCGAAGCCGGTACGGGGTGGGCTATTTCCTGCGGCGGGCCATCCAGCCGACGAGGCCGAGGCCGCCGAGCATCAGCGCGTAGCCTTCAGGTTCGGGGACGGCGGAGATCTGGAAGCTGCCCTCGCTGACGAGGCCCCCGGCGTTGACGTGGACGAGCGTGCCTTCGAGCGCCGCCCCAAATCCCGTGTACAGCTGCAGCGAGGTGCCGTTGCTGCTCGACAGGTATTGAAAGGCGGTGAACTGGCCTGCATCGAAGGACACCGAGGCGTCGGCGGTGCCCAACGCGTAGGGCTGGCCGCCGAACGTGAAGCTGAAAGCCGTCAGCAGCACCTCGCCGCTGAAGTCACTGGCCGGCAGATCCAACGAGAAGCTACCGCCGAAGGTCTGGCCTTCGACGCCGGGTGCCTGCGAAGCGGTGATGCTGCCGTCGATGCGGTAGTCGGCCGCAGAGGCCGTGGCGGCGGTCAGGCTGAGGACTGCGGCGGCCAGGACCGTGCGCATGGTGGAGATGTGGTTCATGGCTTTGTAACGTCGAAAAAGTGGAAAGCGGCTCAGAACTGGAAACTGCTGGCGTTCAGCGAAGCGCAGCTGACGTTTTTCAGCAGCACCAGCGTGCGGCGCGGGGTGGGGCCAGCGGCGTCCGGGTCCATGGAGATCAGCGCGTCGTTGATGCCGCCGCGGGTGCAGCTGACGTGGCCGCTGTCCAGCGGCGCAGCGGCGACGATGCCGGCGGCACGCAGCACAGCACCCAGGTTGATCACATCGGTGCCCGGCGTGAAATCCGTGATCGTGGCGCCACCCGTGAAGGCACTGCTGAACGCAAATTGGTCGCGCCCCGCACCACCCGTCAGCGTCGGCCTGAGCGCGCCTACCGTGATCAGATCATCACCCGCCGTGCCCACGACGCTGGCGCTCGCGGCGGTGATGTACGTGTTGTACAGGTTCAGCCCCAGGACCACGGGGTCATGGTCCGACGAGCGGTACATGTTTGGCTGATATGGGTCGGCGGCGCAGCTGCCGCAGGCCGGCTTCTTGAACTCCAGGTTGTAGTCCTGCGCCAGCGATTCATCGGCGTTGATGTGCCAGTGCACCGCGGCGCTGACCTTGGGCGACAGCGAACTGGTGGTGATGGCCTGGTCCAGGCGGCCGGCGGCGCCGTCGAACACATACGAGTAGCCGAAGCTGTTGAAGCGGCCGACCTGGTCTACGTAGCCGTTGTCGGTCAGCGTCGTGATCGGGTTCTCCATCGCGTAGGCATTGAAGTCGCCGACCAGCACGACATCGTTGCTGCCGCTGCTCGATTGCAGCTGCGCCACGTAGCTGCGCAGGCGGTTGGCCTGGGCGACGCGCGTGGCGTTGAAGCAGCCCTGGCCGTCGCCCGCATCGGCGTCCGGGTCACTGGCGGATGCAGGGCAACTGCCCTTGCTCTTCAGGTGATTCACCACGAGCGTGAACTTCTGGCCGTTTGCCAGCGCGAAGGTCTGGGCCACCGTCGGGCGGTTGTTGACGGGGTCGTTGTCGATCACCGAATTGCCCACCGCGCCAAGCTTGGCGGGCTTGTAGATGACGGTGGTCTTGATCGCGTCCGTGCCCACCACGCCGGCCGCCGGGCCGGGCGCCACCGCATAGGTGCCGGCGCCGACCTTGGTGTTCAA
>SEEY01000130.1 GCA_004211235.1 Rubrivivax sp. | reverse complement strand
GGCTGGGACTACGACAAGATCCGTTGAGCCAGTTCCCGGCGGGCATCGCTACCGATCCAGCGCGCCGACTTTTCCTTGCGCCGACACAAGCGCTCGGCCACAGTGAGCGCAGGCTCGCAAAGGGCGGGGCTGCGCTTGCCGATCTGGCGCAGGGCCCAGTTGACGGCCTTCCGGACGAAGTTGCGGTCGTCGCCGGCCGCCGCTTCGATGAGCGGCAGACAGGCCAGGAAATCGCCGTCGGCCCGCGTCTTCTGGTGCACCGCGGCCACGGCGAGCAGCGAAAAGCCCGCGCGCTTCTCGAACTCGCGCTCGCGCATCGCCCAGCGCGGGATGGCCGCCCAGGCCAGCGGACTCTTGACGAAGGCATTCAGGCAGGCCTGGTCGCAGACGTCCCAGGCCTGCATGCCGGCCACACAGTGATCCATCTCCGCCAGCGTGAAGCGCGCCGGCTCGGCCACCAGGCCCGCGAGGATCTGCGCATCCGGGATGCCGGTGTCCCACAGCGCCAGCGCGAGCGCGTGATCCCGCCTGAAGTCCTTGGCCAACGCGCGCAGCGTCGGTACGGCGAGGCCGAGGCGCCCCTCGCCGGTCAGGCCGAAGCCGGCCATGGCGTCGAGGGCATCCGGCCGTGCATGCCGGTGCAGCGCGGCCAGGGCCTCGTCCAGGCGGGGTGGGCGCGGAACCGGCATGCGGGGATTCTGCCGTGCGGCGCCGCGCCGCGTTCGTGCCACGCACCCCAGCCGCGGCGTGGCGTGTAGCAGGAGCTCAGCGCTTCATGGCTTGGCTCGTAGATGACTGGCGGGAGTTTAAGGAGGTGGATTGGCCGGCGCTCCCCCCATGAATGCGAGGCTATTCGCTGCGGTCATAAGCTGCGTCGCTGAACCGGCCTCGCGCGTACCCAAAGCCCGGGACAATCTCCCATCCCTCCTCTTGCCGCCTGCCATGAAGCTGCTACTCCTCTTCTCGACGCTCGCGGTGGCCCTGTCGCTGACCTGCCACCCCGCCGCCCACGCCACCACCGGCACCACCAGCGCCGGCGTGTCCTGGCAGGCCGCCGCCGCGGACGCGGACATCGACCGCGCCTTCAGCCAGGCCAAGGCGGAGAAGAAGCCGGTGCTGCTGTACTGGGGCGCCAAGTGGTGCCCGCCCTGCAACCAGCTCAAGGCGACGCTGTTCAACCGCGCCGACTTCATCGAGCAGAGCAAGGCCTTCGTGGCCGTGGGCATCGACGGCGATGCGCCCGGCGCGCAGAAGCTGGGCACCCGCTTCAAGGTGCGCGGCTACCCGACGATGATCCTGTTCAGCCCGAGCGGCAGCGAGCTGACCCGCCTCCCCGGCGAGGCCGATGCCGCACAGGTGATGAAGGTGCTGCAGCTCGGCCTGTCCAGCGGCCGGCCGGTCAAGGCCGTGCTGGCGGACGCGAAGGCGGGCAAGAAACTGTCGGCCAACGAATGGCGGCTGCTGGGCTTCTATGGCTGGGAGACCGACGAGCAGCAACTGCTGCCTGTTGAACAGCGCCCTGCCACGCTGGCCCAGCTGGCCAAGGCCAGCGAGGGCGCAGATGCCGAGACGGCCACGCGGCTGTGGCTGAAGTCCGTGGGCGCGCTCGCCGACGGCAAGGCGGCCGACCCCGCCCAGCTGCCCAGGCTGCGGGCCGTGCTGGCCGACCCGACCCAGGCCCGCTCGCAGATGGACGTGCTGACCAATGAAGCGCCCGACCTCGCCAAGGCCTTCGCGCCGGCGCCGGGTGATGTGCGCCACCAGCTCGTCGGCGAGTTCGACACCGCACTGAAGCGGCTGAACGCCGACACGACGCTGTCCCGCGCCGACCGGCTGAACGCGCTGCAGGCGCGCATCGAGCTGGCGCGCCTGGACACGCCGAAGGAAGACGCCAACCCCAAGGGCATCCCGGCCGCGCTGCTGGCGGAGGCGCGCGAGCAGTCGAGCAAGGCGCATCGCGAGATCACCGATGGCTACGAGCGCCAGGCCGTGGTCACCGGCGCCGCCTACCTGCTCGGCCGCGCCGGGCTGTGGAAGGACAGCGACGAGCTGCTGAAGTCGGCGCTGGCGCGCAGCCACTCGCCCTACTACCTGATGAGCCAGCTCGCCGGCAATGCGAAGACGCAGGGCAGGAAGGCCGACGCGCTGAACTGGTACGAGGAGGCCTTCAACAAGAGCGAGGGCCCGGCCACGCGGCTGCAGTGGGGCTCGAGCTATTTCGCGGCCCTGGTGGAGCTCTCGCCCGAGGACACGCCGCGCATCGAGAAGGCCGCGGCGCAGCTGTTCGCCGAGGCGCAGAAGGACCCGGGCGCTTTCTACGAGCGCAGCGAACGCTCGCTGAAGAAGGTCGCCACGCTGCTGGCGGACTGGAACAAGACTCCAACGCAGGCGGCCGCCGTGGGCCGGCTCAAGGCCCAGCTGGACGGTGTCTGCGGCAAGCTGGACGGCAGCGATGCCAAGGCCCGCTCGGCCTGCCAGGGGCTGATGAAGCCCCGGGCCTGAGCGACGCTCAGGCCGCGTCGCCGAGCAGTGGTTCGCGCCGCAGGTCGGCGTCCACGTCCATGAGCACGCTGGCGAGTTCCAGGGTGCGCCACAGGCCTTCGGGCATGGCCATGATGGCTTCCGGGGTGCGGGCCTGGCTGACCCACGCGCCGATCTCGGCATGCTGCTCGGCCGTCAACAGGCAGCGGTCACGCATTTCGTCGAGGGTCTGCATGCTGGGCCTTTCATCGCGGCGCTGCCGCTGGTGGGAGGTCGGGAACACGGCGCGCGTGGCGCCTAAGCGGATTCAATCACAGGCACGCCGTTCAACACGCATGCGGGGCCATTCAGACACGCCGGACTGCCGGTGAACCGTGACGCATGGGCGGCAGCCGCCGGCGCCCGGATACTCGCGCCCATTCGGTCCCTGGAGCCCCTGCCATGCCCTTCCCCGCCCGGCGCGCCTGTGCGCTCGCCGCCGCCTTTCTGCTCTGCCTGCCGCTGCTCGCCCGCGCGGCCACCCCGCTGAAACGCTGCCGCATCGACGGCATTCCCAACGAGCTGAAGTGCGGCAGCCTGCAGCGCCCGCTGGACCCGGCCCGGCCGGACGGCGTGAAGGTCGACATCCACTACCTCGTCGTGCCGGCGATGGCGCGCAACAAGCAGCCCGACGCCGTGCTGATGCTGGCGGGCGGCCCCGGCCAGAGCGCCATCGGCGTGGCCTCGCGCGTGCTCCAGCGGCTCTCGCGGCTGAACAACCGGCGCGACATCGTCTTCGTCGACCAGCGCGGCACCGGCCGCTCCGCGCCGCTGGAATGCCCGGACGACAGCAAGCTGCCCATCACCGAGCAGCTCGACACGGAGGCACAGATGAAGCGGCTGGAGACCTGCCGAGCGACGCTGGAGAAGCTGCCGTACGGACAAGCGGGTGGCCTGCGCTTCTTCACGACGACGATTGCGATGCAGGACATGGACGCCGTGCGCGAGGCGCTCGACGTGCCGCAGTGGAACCTCGTCGGCGGCAGCTACGGCACGCGCGCCGCGCTGGAATACCTGCGCCAGTTCCCGACCAAGGTCAGGCGCACCGTCATCGACGGCGTCGCGCCGCCGGACATGGTGCTGCCGGCCAGCTTTTCGCCGGACACGCAGGCGGCGCTCGACAAGCTGATCGACGCCAACGCCAAGACCCACCCCGAGCTGCGCGCCGACTGGCGCAAGCTGCTCGCGTCGCTGCCGCGCCAGGTGACCGTTGCCCAGCCGCTGACCGGCGAGCCCGAGCGCTTCACCGTCGACCGCGAGCTGCTGCTGCGCGCCGTGCGGCCGCCGCTCTACCAGCCGGCACTGGCCGCCGCGCTGCCGGCCGCCATCCACGCGGCGGCGAATGACGGCCGCTTCGACGGCCTGTTCGGCCTGACATCGGCGTTTGCCGGCGGCAAGGGCCAGAAGCTGGCGATGGGCATGCACTTCTCCGTCATCTGCGCGGAGGACCTGCCGCGGCTGGGCAGCGCCACCGACAAGCCCGGCGCGGACTACGGCCACGTCGATGCCGACATGTATGTCCGGGTGTGCAAGACCTGGCCCCGCGGCGAGGTGCCGGCGGATTTCTACACGCTGCCGCCCGCGCCGAGCCCGGTGCTGCTGTTGAGCGGCGGCGCCGACCCGGCCACTCCGGCCCGCCATGGTGAGCGTGTCGCCAAGGCGCTCGGCGTGGGTCATCCGGGGCGTGTGCAGCATGTCGTCGTGCCCGAGGCCGGCCACGGCGTGATGGCGGTGGGCTGTGTGCGCGACGTGATGTTCCGCTTCATCGACGCGAAGGATGACGCCGCCGCGCTGCCGCAGGACGTGGCCTGCGCGACGCGCATCCCGCGCCCCCCAGCCTTCCAGCCCGTTCAGGGAGGGACGGCGAAATGATCGAGATCCGAGACGTCCACAAGCAGTTCACCACCCGCACCGGCGCGGGCCTCTTCAAGCGCGGCACCAAGCGCATCGTGCATGCCGTGCAGGGCGTGAGCCTCAACGCGCCCGACGGCCGCATCACCGGCCTGCTCGGCGCCAACGGCGCGGGCAAGACGACAACGCTGCGCATGCTCGGCGGACTGTTCGCGCCCGACGCGGGTCACATCGCCTGCGACGGCATCGTCGTGAAGGACGCGCCGCTGAAGGCCCTGGCCCGCATGGGCATCCTCGGCGATGCCCACGGGCTGTATCCGCGGCTGTCGGCACGCGAGAACATCAGCTACTACGGCCGCCTGCAGGGCATGGACCCGGACGCCGCCAACGCCCGCGCCGACGAACTCGCGAAGCTGCTGGAGATGCAGGCCATCCTCGACCGCCGCGCCGAGGGGTTCAGCCAGGGCGAGCGCATGAAGACGGCACTGGCCCGCGCCCTCGTGCACGACCCCGCCAACATCGTGCTGGACGAGCCCACCAACGGCCTGGATGTGCTGGCCACGCGCGCCCTGCGCGAGGCGCTGCGCTGGCTGCGCAGCCCGGCGGGCGGCAGCAAATGCATCGTCTTCTCGACGCACATCATGCAGGAGGTGGAGCAGCTCTGCGACGAGGTGGTCGTCGTCGCCGCCGGCCGCAGCGTGGCCCGCGGCAGCGTGCCGGCGCTGCTGGAACAGGCCGGCGCGACGCGCTTCGAGGACGCCTTCGTGAAGCTCGCATTTCCTGAAGAGGTGGCCGCATGAAACAGGCCTGGATCGTCTTTGCAAAAGAACTGGCGGATGCCTTGCGCGACCGCCGCACGCTGCTGCGCATCCTGTTGCCGGCGCTGCTGATGGGGCCGTTGCTGCTGACGGCGCTGTCCAGCCTGATCGCGTCGCTGGAGGAGCGCGCCGACCGCCGCGAGCTGACCGCCGTGGGCCTGGACACGGCCCCGACGCTGAAGAACTTCATCGAGCGCCAGACCTACGTCATCAAGCAGGCGCCGCCCGACTACGAGGCCGGGCTGCGCAGCACCAAGCTGCTGGAGCCGGTGCTCGTCGTGCCCAAGGACTTCGAGGCCAAGCTGCTGGCGGGCGAGGCGCCGACGGTGGAGATCGTCAGCGACAGCGCCAACCAGCGCGCCGCTGCCGGCATCGGGCCCATCCAGCGCGTGCTGTGGGGCTTCAACAATGAGCGCGCGTCGCTGAACATGGCGATGCGCGGCGTGTCGGTGGAGCTGCTGCAGCCCATCGACATCCAGGAGCGCGACCTTGCCAGCGTGCAGGCCCGCGCGACGCGGCTGACCAGCATCCTGCCGATGTTCATCATCATGGCCGTGCTTTACGGCGCCCTGAGTGCGGCGCTGGACAGCACGGCCGGCGAGCGCGAGCGCGGTTCGCTGGAGCCGCTGCTGATGAACCCGGCACCGCATGGCGCCATCGTCGTCGGCAAGTGGGGCGCCGTGGCGCTGCTGGGCATGGCGGTGGCGGCGCTGTCGAGCTTGAGCTTCGTGCCGGCGCAGTGGCTGTTGAAGAGCGACAGCCTGCAGGCGATGTTCCAGTTCGGCATCGAGGAGGCGCTGGCCTTCTGGCTGCTGCAGATCCCGCTGGCCGCGGGTCTCTCGGCCATGCTGATGGCGCTGGCCATCCGCTCCAAGACCTTCAAGGAGGCCCAGGCCGGCAGCACGCTGATCGTCACGGCCGTCAGCCTGATGCCGATGGTCACGCTCCTCAACCCGGGCGGCGACGCGGCCTGGTATCTGTGGGTGCCGGGTCTTGCCCAGAACACGCTGATGCTGGCCGTGCTCAAGGGCGAGGCGCTGCGCTGGGAGCAGGTGCTGCCCGGCGTGGTCGTCGGCTTCGCACTGGCGGCCGTGGCGCTCTGGTATGTGGCCCGCTCGATGCGTGCGGCGGTGGCTCGATGAAGGCCGGCGTCCTTGCCACGAGCCTCGCGCTGGCGCTGCTCGGCGGCTGCGCCGGCCTGCAGCCGGCGACGCCACCCGACTACGCCGGCCCCACGGTCAATGTGGCCGACCAGGCCGAGCAGATCAACCGCCAGTTGTTGCACGTCTTCGAGCTGACGCAGGTCGACGGCCGGCAACTGCTGAGCACCAGCGCCGCCACGGTGCGCGCCAACCAGGGACGCGGCTTTGCGGTGTCGCCCGTCGCGTTGACGAACGAGCTGCCGCTGCGGCCGGCGCGCGTGCGCCTGCAGGCGCTGACGCAGTACGGCGCGCCCCTGCTCGCGCTGACGCGGCCCACCTGCCAGGTGCAGGGCGAGGTGGCTTTCGCGCCCGAGGCCGGCAAGGCCTACCGGGTGGCGGGGCGCATCGCGGCCGAAGTGTGCGAGGCCTGGATCGAGGACGCGGCGACGCAACGACCGGTGACGGACAAGGTCAGCGGCAAAGGCACCGGGTCTTAGCTAGAGCTTGCGGGCCGCTGCCGCGAGCAGCGCCCGCGAGTAGAGGCGGTGGAAGCCGAGCAGCAGGCGGAACACGGTGCCCATGCGGGCCGCGCCACAGGGTTCGTGCCGGCGTGGCACGACGGCCGAGCCGAACCACAGCAGCGTGCCGCCGCCCGCGCCCGGCTCGACCTTGAACCAGGACCGGGTGGCGACGCTGTCTTCGTGCATCAGCAACTCGTCGGCCGTGCGGGCCTCGACGGTCCACACGGCGATGCGCGATCCCTCCCCACGCGCCACGGCGCGCGCCATCGCGTCGCTGGACGGCTTGCCCAGCAGCGAGATCAGCGCGCGTTCGACCTTGAAGAGACGCGTCGTGTAGAAAGCCTCGACGAAGTCGGCGAGCGAAACCGCGCGGGGGAGGCTCAGTGTGTAGGCATCCGCAAAGGCGCTGCGCTGCTGAGCCAGGCGACCGAGCAGACTGTTGGGTGGGACGGCTGCGTCGATGGGCTTCATGGCGGGGAGCGTAAGTCGTCCATCGCCGGCATAGGCGGAAGCGATTGGCTGAACCTGCCCGGAATGATTAGCATTTAGCTATTCAAATATTCGAGTCCATAGGCGATGACCAAGACCCTGAGCTTCGGCCTTCTGCACCTTGGCACTTCGTTCACGGTGACCTATGCGCTGACAGGCAGCATGGCCGTGGCGGGCGCCGTCACTTTCGTCGAGCCACTGGCCAACACGGTGCTGCACTACTTCTTCGACAAATACTGGGACCACCCGCGCGCCCGCGGCTGGCGCGCCCAGTGGCGCCCAGGCCATGCGGTGCCCGAGGCCTGACCGCGCCCCATCCCGACTCGCGCTCTCGAGAAGGTCAAGGATCCGACGGCGCGGTCTCGCTCTCCAGCCAGCCGAGCCAGCGCATCGCCTGCTCGCGGCTTTCACCGCACATCTCCTCGTGCGGCGGCAGCGAGCCACACACCGCCGGGCGCTCTGGCCGACCGAAGATGCGGCAGCGCAGCTCATCGTCGAGCTGCACGCAGCGCACGCCCGCCGGCTTGCCGTCCGGGTGGCCGGGGATGGGCGAGCTGATCGACGGGGCGATGCAGCAGGCGGCGCAGTGGGGGCGGCAATCCATGCCCGGATTGTCCGCGCCGTCGCCGCAACCGCTCAGCCTTTCACGCGGCAGGTCTTGATGCCCAGCATGCTGTACAGGGGGCAGGTACCTGCCAGGCCGGTGAGCAACGGCACCAGGCCGATGGCACCCCAGAGCCCGATCTGACCCGTGATGGCCAAGCCCAGCAGCATCAGCCCGACAGCGATGCGCGCGGCCCGGTCCAGGCCGCCGACATTGGTCTTGAACATGTGCTGATCTCCTTGCGTTGCAAAACCGCATCCTGCGCGTCAGGCGCCGCGGTTGCCGAACCGTGGTCGCACCCAGCTTGCGCTGGCGCAAACTTGCTTCGGTTCGACGTAGCGCGTCGACTGCGGTTCTTGCGCCGTGCCGCAATGCCCCCAGGACGCCCCATGCCGCGGGTGACTTATCCACAGCCTCTTCGTAAAATTCGCAGTTCGCCCGCGCATTGGCCGGGCCCCCGCTCTTTCCAGGATCGAGATGCTCTACCCCAAGGAATTCGATGTCATCGTCGTCGGCGGCGGCCATGCCGGGACCGAGGCCGCGCTGGCCGCAGCGCGGATGGGCGCGCAGACGCTGCTGCTGACCCACAACATCGAGACGCTCGGTCAGATGAGCTGCAACCCGAGCATCGGTGGCATCGGCAAGGGCCATCTGGTGAAGGAGGTCGACGCGCTGGGTGGCGCGA
>SEEY01000831.1 GCA_004211235.1 Rubrivivax sp. | reverse complement strand
CACGGCCGCGGCTGGGTCGTCGAGCTCGCCGCAACCCCGCACCTGAAGATCGCCGGCTTCGCCATCGGCGACGCCCGAAACGGCAACATCTGGGCGCTGTTCGTCGACCCGGCTCTGCACGGCCAGGGCCATGGCCGCCGGCTGCATGACGTGATGGTGGACTGGCTGTTCGCGCAAGGCCTGGCACGGCTGGATCTCGGCACGCAACCGGATTCGCGCGCCGAGGCCTTCTACCGCCGCGCCGGCTGGCGCCCGACCGGCGAGGCGCTGGATGCGCACGGCGACAAACGCTTTGAACTGCTCAAGGAAAACTGGAGAACCGATGCTGCAAACCCATGAGATCGAGACCGGCCCGCAACCGCGCACGACGCTGATCGTGCTGCACGGCCTGGGCGCCGATGGCCATGACTTCGTGCCCATCTGCGGCGAGCTGGACCTGACGGCCCTGGGGCCCGTGCGCTACGTCTTCCCGCATGCGCCGCAGCGGCCGGTGACCATCAACAACGGCTACCTGATGCGCGCCTGGTACGACATCCGCGTCACCGACCTCGTGCGCGAGGAGGACGAAAGCGGCCTGCGCGAATCGGCGCGGCAGATCGCCGAGCTGATCGACCGCGAACGCGAGCGCGGCGTGCCGGCGAACCGGATCGTCGTCATGGGCTTTTCGCAGGGTTGCGCGATGACGCTGATGACGGCGCTGCGCTACCCGGAGCGACTCGGCGGCGCCGTGGGGCTGTCGGGTTATCTGCCGCTGGCCTCGCTGGCCGCGGCGGAGCGTGCGCCCGCCAACGCCGACCTGCCCATCTTCCTGGCCCACGGCCGGCAGGACCCCATCGTGCCGCATGCCCGCGGCGCTGCCAGCCGGGATGCGCTGCTGACGATGGGCCACGACGTCGAATGGCACGACTACCCGATGCCGCACTCGGTCTGCGCCGAGGAGATCGCGGCCATCAACGCCTGGCTGCTGAAGCAGTTGGGCTGAAGTGAAGCCCCTCGTCCAAGGAGTACCTTGGCCGGTCCCCCGAGGGGACGGCGATGCTTGAGGCATTGAGCCGCAAGCCCATCGCCATGCCAAGCCGGCTTGGGAGCGGCCCGGCGCTCGGCCCGCACGACCATTGAGGCTGGGCTGATGAAGCAACTGGGCTGAGTTGGCCCGGCTGTTCCGGCCGCCGCCCGGCAGCGCACCGGGCGATGATTCATGCGTCATGGAGCGCCTGGCCGAACAGATCGTTGACTGGCACAACCGCCACCCCCTCGCACGCCGCATCGGCGTCGGCGATGTGCACACCATCGGCGTCGTCGCCCTGCCCTTCGTGCGCGCGTCGGCGCAGGCGGGCGGCTTCGCGGAGCCGGTGCTCACCGAGACCGTCAGCGCCTTCGATGAGCTGGCCGGCTCGCCGCCCGCGTCGCGCTGGGCGGTGGGGTCGGAGCGCCTCAAGGTGCTGCCGCGCCTGCTGCGGAAATGGCTGCACCGGACGCCGCGCACGCAGTGGCGTGCCTTCAGCGAGAAGTTCCTTCCCGGACTGAGCGCCTCGCGCATCGCGCGCTTCGCGCTGGCCCACGGCTATGCCGAACCGCCGGCGGCGCCGGAGAGCCGGCCCTGGCGCGTCATCGTCATTGACGAGAAGTTGTCCAGCGCGCACCCCGGCTGGCCGTTCGAGCTCTACCTGATGAGCGCCGGTGTCGATGTCGGCAGCGCGCGCACGCGGGTGCTCAGTGGACGGGGCATTCCGTCGCAGATCGTCGGCCGCCGGCTGTGGGACCCGGTCCGACTGGGCGCAGCGGCTGCCGTGCTGGCTGCAGCGGTCGCCACCTGCGGAGCGGGCGCCTCCACTGGCTCGGGCACATGG
>SEEY01000129.1 GCA_004211235.1 Rubrivivax sp. | reverse complement strand
TGTGGAAAAGGCCGCCGGGCCAGCGCCGACCCTTGTCATCGACAAACCGCTGCGCTCGGGCCAGCAGGTCTACGCCAAGGGCGGCGACCTCGTCGTGCTCGCGGTCGTCAGCCATGGCGCGGAAGTGATTGCCGACGGCAGCATCCACATCTATGCCCCTCTGCGGGGCAAGGCCATCGCGGGTGCCCGCGGCGACACGTCGGCGCGGATCTACACGCAGAGCCTGGAAGCCGAGCTGCTGGCCGTCGCGGGCATCTACCGCACCGCCGAAAACCCCCTGCCTGCGGACGTCGCGGGCAAGCCGGCCCAGGTCTATCTCCAGGGCGAGAAGCTGCTGATGCTGCCGCTCGCCCTCTGAACCGCACCCCGATCCAACCGAACACAACAGGAAAGCCCAGATGACCAAGATCGTCGTCGTCACCTCCGGCAAGGGCGGGGTCGGCAAGACCACCACCAGCGCGAGCTTCGCCACCGGCCTCGCCATGCGCGGCCTCAAGACCTGCGTCATCGACTTCGACGTCGGCCTGCGCAACCTCGACCTCATCATGGGCGTCGAGCGCCGTGTGGTGTACGACCTCATCAACGTCGTCAACGAGGAGATCAAGCTGACCCAGGCGCTGATCAAGGACAAGCAGCTCGACAAGCTCTACATCCTGGCCGCCTCGCAGACGCGCGACAAGGATGCGCTGAAGCAGGAAGGCGTCGAGCGCGTGCTGGAAGAGCTCAAGGCGATGGAGTTCGACTACATCGTCTGCGACTCGCCGGCCGGCATCGAGACCGGCGCGCTGATGGCCATGCACTACGCCGACGAGGCGCTGGTGGTGACCAACCCCGAGGTCTCCTCGGTGCGCGACTCGGACCGCATCCTGGGCATGCTCAGCAGCAAGACCAAGCGCGCCATCGAGGGCGGAGAGCCGGTCAAGGAGCACCTGCTGATCACGCGCTACAACCCGAACCGCGTCGAGGGCGGGCAGATGTTGAGCCTGGACGACATCCACGAGATCCTGCGCACGCCGCTGATCGGCGTCATCCCTGAGAGCGAGAGCGTGCTGCAGGCCTCCAACCAGGGCACGCCGGCCATCCACCTGGCCGACACCGATGTGGCCGAGGCCTACAAGGACGTCGTCGCGCGCTTCCTGGGCGAAGACAAGCCGATGCGCTTCACCGAGGCCGTGAAGCCGAGCTGGTTCAAGCGCGTCTTCGGTGGCAAGTGAGGGAGGCCGCACCATGGGATTCCTGAACTTCTTCCTCGGCGAAAAGAAGAGCTCGGCCAGCGTCGCCAAGGAGCGCCTGCAGCTCATCCTCGCGCATGAGCGCAACGGCCGCAGCAGCAGCCCCGACTACCTGCCCCAGCTGCAGCGCGAGCTGGTGGCCGTGATCAGCAAGTACGTGTCGATCAACCCCGACGACATCAAGGTGCACATGGAGCGCCAGGGCGACCTGGAGGTGCTCGAAGTCAAGATCGAACTGCCGGAGACCAGATGATGCCCCTCGCTCAGGCTGGCCTCCCTGGACGCGGGCCACCCTGATCGGTTCCCCAAGGGGACGGCGATGCTCGCGGGGCGTGCCCCGCTCGCACATCGCCAGGCGGGCGGGCTTGGGAGCGGCCCGGCGCTCGGCCCGGAATGCGGGGCGCTAACTCGTTTACCGTGCTGCGCGGGCCTGCTCGCGCCGCATGAAGAGGTACAGGCTCTCCACCTTGGCGCGCGCCCAGGGCGTCTTGCGCAGGAACTTCAGGCTGGACGACACGCTCGGATCGATGCGAAAGCACTTGATCTCGATGCGCTGGCCCAGCTCGTCCCAGCCGAAGTGCTCGACCAGCGCCGTGACGATGGCCTCCAGCGTGAGGCCGTGAAGAGGGTCCTTGGGGTCCTTGGGCTCCTTGGGGCCCTTGGGGCCCTTGGAAGGTGGCGTCGTGGTGTTCATTCGTGCGTGAATTGACTCGCGTTGCGGCCCTTGAACTGGGCGTAGTGGCGCTTGATCTCCGCCATGTCGGCCTCGATGTCGCCGGTGGGCCGGAACAGCGGCCCGAGGCCGACAAGTTTGCGCGGGTAGTCCATGTGCGCCATCACGATGGGCAGCTCCGCCGTGACGGCGATCCAGTAGAAGCCGGTTTTCCAGTAGATCGTCTTGCTGCGCGTGCCCTCCGGCGGCACGATGAGCTGCACCGGGCCATCCGCATTCTTCAATGCCTCGGCGGACGCGGCCACCAGGTTGCTCGCCTTGCTGCGATCGACGGGGATGCCGCCCAGCCAGCGCATCAGGCCGCCGAACGGAAACCGGAAGATGGACGCCTTGCCGATCCAGTAGGGCGTGAGGCGCAGCGCGAACGACGCGAACAGCGTGTAGGGCAGGTCCCAGTTGCTGGTGTGCGGCGCGGCGATGAAGACGCTCTTGCGCGCCTCGGGCGGCAACTCACCCTGCACGGTCCAGCCGGCCAGCTTGAGCCAGGCGAGCGACAGGCCGCGCAGCACGGTGCTGACGCCGGGTGTCGTGAAGATGGTGCGATGCATGGGCGGCATTGTCCGGGGTGGTGCGGTTGCCTCAATCTGAAGCAGAGCAACAAAAGTCCTGTTGTGCCAAGCACTTGCCGGTTTCGCCCGCAGCCTGTTCACGCAGTTGTCCACAGACGGTGTGGATGGATCGACGGCCCATGCCCACGATCAGTCAGTCTGTCGCAGCCTGCTTTGCCGCCGCGCGGCTCGCGGCGATGCTGTGCGCTTCCGCAACGCCCGGCCACTTTCATGCGCAAACCCCAGATTTCCGTCGCCCTGCTGCTGTCCTTGTTGATCGGTGCCGGGCAGGCCGGCCAGCCCGCCACGCCGGGCGCGATGGCGGCCTATGCCGAGCAACTGCTCGACGCGCAGAAGATCGCCGGCAATGGCCCCGGCATCACCGTGCTGGTCGCGCGCGGCGATCAGCTGCTCTACAAGGGCGCGCGCGGTCTGGCCAGCATCGAGCTCGGCGTGCCCATGCAGCCGGACTACCTGCTGCGTATCGGCTCCGTCACCAAGCAGTTCGCCGCCGCGGCGCTGCTCAGGCAGATCGATGACGGCAAGGCCAGGCTGGACGACCCGCTGTCCAGATTCCTGCCCGACTTTCCCAACGGCGCCCACATCACGCTGGCGCAGCTGCTCAACCACACCTCGGGCGTGAAGAGCTACACCGGCATCACCGGCTATATGGGCAACCCGGTACGGCGCGACGTGACCACGGCCGAGCTGGTGAACGAGTTCAAGGACCAGCCCGTCGACTTCCCGCCCGGCGAGAAGTGGGCCTACGACAACTCCGGCTACGTGCTGGTCGGCGCCGTTGTCGAGGCCATTTCGGGCAAGTCCTGGCACCAGGCGATCGACGCGACGCTGCTGCAGCCCGCCCACATCACGAGCGTGCATTACCAGTCCGGCGACCGGCTCTTCAAGGACCTGGCCCAGGGCTACACGCTGAATGAACAGGGCCACGCCGCGCCAGCGCGCTTGCTCAGCATGACGCAGCCGCACGCGGCCGGGGCCCTGATCGCCAACACGGAAGGCCTGTGGCGCTGGAACCAGGCCCTGCACGGCGGCAGGCTCGTCAGCCCTGCGAGCTATGCGCGCATGACCACGCCGGAAGGCGCCGCCCAGCAGGCCAGCTACGGCTTCGGCCTGTTCACCGGCAAGCTGCGCGACCAGACCATGCTGTCGCACGGCGGCGGCATCTACGGCTTCGCGGCGACGCTGAACTACCTGCCCGCCAGCCAGACCACCGTGGTCATCCTTCGCAACAGCGACGGTCCGGGCTTCGCGATGGACCTGGTGGCGCGCAAGCTGGCCGCGTTCGCCATCGGTGAGGCCTTTGCCGAACCCACGGCCGTGGCCGTGTCGGCCGGGCAGCTCAAGAGCGCCGAGGGCCTCTACGCCCGCGACAGGCAGACGCGCACGCTGCGGCTCAAGGACGGCGTGTTGCAGAGCCAACGCGCCGGCAGTGGCATCGTCGCGCTGATCCCGCTGGGCCAGGACCGCTTCGCCGTGCCGGACTCACTGGCCGAAGTGCAGCTGGAACGCGGCGACGCCGGCAAGGTCGTGTCGATGCGCGTCTCCAGCAATGGCGAGAAGGACGGCGAGCGCTGGACGCTCGTCGGCGAGCTGCCGCCTGAGTCCACCTTCACCACGCTGAGCGCCGCGCAGATGCAGGCGCTGGTGGGCAATTACGCGTCGCCGGCGTTCGCCATCAAGGTCTTCATCGACGACCAGGGCCGACTGCGCGGGCAGGCCCCGGGCCAGCCCTCGTTCGAGCTGGTGGCCAGCACGCCGCGCCAGGTGTTCGTGCCGCAGGTCGGCGCGCAGCTGGATTTCAGCGGCGAAAGCGGCCCCGCGCCTTCCGTCACGCTGACGCAGGGCGGTCAGACGCTGGTGATGCCGCGCAAGTGAAGCGGCAGGTCAGGGCAGCCGCAACGTCACATCGCTGCGCGGCTCGGCGACGCAGGGCAGGATGAATCCCTCGGCCTTCTCCTCGGCGGAGAGACCGGGCCAGGGGATGCGGTGCTCGATGCGGCCGCTCACCAGTTGCGTCATGCAGCTGCGGCAGGTGCCGTTGCGGCAGGACCAGGGCAGGGCGATGCCGGCGGCCAGCGCAGCGAGCAGCAGGGGCTGATCCGCGGCGCAGTCGAAAATGGCGCCTTGCGGCTCCAGCCTGATCCTGAATCTCTCCGATGACATCGCCCCATCTTGCCAGCCCGAGCAGCGCCGCGCGCTACCTCGATGGCTATCCGCCCGAACTGATCGCCCACGCCGAGTCGCTGCGCAGCGAAGGCCGCCTGGCCGACTACCTCATCCGCCGCTTTCCCGAGCGGCACGAGGTGCGCAGCGACTCTGCACTGTTCGCCTACGTGCAGGACCTCAAGACCCGCCATCTGCGCAATGCCGAGCCGCTGAACTTTGTCGGCTATGACGCCAAGCTGCGCGTGCTGCAACACGCCTTGGGTACGCACACCCGGCGCACCCAGGTGCAGGGCAGCAAGCTCAAGATGCGCCGCGAGATCCGCGTCGCGACACTGTTCAAGGAAGCCCCGGCCGCGCTGCTGCGCATGATCGTCGTGCACGAGCTGGCCCACCTGCGCGAGCTGGATCACAACAAGGCCTTCTACCAACTCTGCCAGCACATGGAGCCGGACTATTTCCAGCTGGAGTTCGACCTGCGGCTCTATCTGATGAAGCTCGAGGACTCGAAATGATCCTCCTGGCGCCCATGGAAGGGCTCCTGGATCACATCCTGCGCGACGTGCTGACCCGCGTGGGCGGCGTGGACCGTTGCGTCAGCGAGTTCATCCGCGTGACCGACCAGCTGCTGCCCGCCCGCGTGTTCACGCGCATCGTGCCCGAGTTGAAGAACGGTGGCCGCACCGCGGCCGGCGTGCCGGTGCATCCGCAGCTGCTGGGCTCCGATGTGAACTGCCTGGCCGAGAACGCCGCGCGCCTGGCCGAGCTCAAGCCCGAGGGCATCGACCTGAACTTCGGCTGCCCGGCCAAGTGCGTCAACCGCCACCGTGGCGGCGCGGTGCTGCTGGACGAGCCGGAGCTGATCCACGAAATCGTCGCCGCCGTGCGCCGTGCCGTGCCGGCCGATGTGATGGTCTCGGCCAAGATGCGCCTGGGCTTCATGGACGACAGCCGCACGCTGGACGTCGCCCGCGCCATCCATGCGGCGGGCGCGCAGGAGATCGTCGTCCACGCCCGCACCAAGGCCGATGGCTACAAGCCGCCAGCCTACTGGGAGCGCATCGCCGCCGTGCGCGAGGCGGTGCCCATCACCGTGATTGCCAACGGCGAGATCTGGACCGTCGAGCATGCCGGACTGGCCCGCGAACGCAGCGGTTGCGAGCACCTGATGCTGGGCCGCGGCATGGTGGCCGAACCCAGCCTGGCGCTGCGCGTGGCGGGCCTGCGCAGTGAGCCATTGCCCTGGGTGGAGTTGCTGCCGCTGATGCAGCTGTTCTTCACCCAGGTGCGCGCCACCGTGGCGCCCAAGCACCAGGGCGGCCGGCTCAAGCAGTGGCTGCACTACATGAAGCGGGCCTATCCGGAAGCGGAGGCCGCCTACGCCGAGCTGCGCACGGTCAATGACCCGGACCAGCTCGCTGCGCGTCTTTTTGATGCGGGGGCCCGCTGCGACCCGCGAGCCCAGACCATCACCGCGCAGGACCACCAGCCATGACCCCGATCCAGCAATGGCAAGCCACGCGCAGCCTGCGGCTGCTGCTGCAGACGCTGCGCGACCTGATGGTCTCCATGGGCCCGCTGCTGCTGCTCGGCGGCGGCCTGCTGGTGGCGGCCTACTGGTGGCTGGATCCGCAGCCGCCGCGCCAGGTGAGGCTGGCCACGGGGCCGGCCGGCAGTGCCTACGCCAGCTTCGGCGAGGGCTATGCGAAGGCGCTCGCGCGCGAGCGCATCCAGGTGGCGCTGATCGCCAGCGAAGGCGCGCAGGACGACCTGGCCCATCTGCGCGACGGCACGGCCGATGTGGGCTTCGTGCGCGGCGGCATGGCCGATCCGGTGGCCGATACCGAGGCCGGCATCGTCTCGCTGGGCAGCCTGTTCTACGAGCCGATCTGGGTCTTCTACCGCCGCGATCTCGGCATCGCACGCCGCCAGACCGGCGGCGAACTGAAGCGCCTGGACCAGCTGCGCGGCCTGCGCGTCAATGTCGATCAGGACGGCAGCGGCGTGCCGCAGATCGTCGAGAAGCTGCTGGCGCTGAACCACCTGAAGCCGGCTGATCTGCGGCTGTCCAACCTCGCCCCCGACGCCGCGGGTGAGGCGCTGCGCCAGGGCCGGCTGGACGCCGCGGTGCTGATTTCGGCGCCGCAGTCCGGCCTGATCCGCGCGCTGCTGCGCGACCCGGCGATGGCGCTGATGGCCTTCGAACAGAACGAGGCCTATTCGCGCCACCTGCCATTCCTGTCCACCGTGCGGCTGCCGCAAGGCGTGGTGGACCTGGCGGCCGACCTGCCGCCGCACGACGTGCCGCTGCTCGCCACCACCACGGCACTGCTGGCGCGCGAGCAGACGCACCCGGCGCTGCGCCAGCTGTTCGCGCAGGCGGCCCTGGGCCAGCATGGCGAGGCCGGCTGGTTCAACGGCGCGCGCGACTTTCCCAACACCCGCACCAGCGAGCTGCCGGTCAGCGCCGAGGGCGACCGCGCCATCAACGGCACGCCGCCGGCCTGGGCGCGCTTCCTGCCTTTCTGGGCCGGCAATCTGCTGGAACGCATGTGGCTGGTGATCGGTGGCCTGCTGGTGCTGATGCTGCCGCTGTCGCGCGTGGTGCCGCCGCTGTACACCTTCCGCGTGCGTTCGCGCGTGTTCCGCTGGTACGCCCGGCTGCGCGAGGTGGAAGCGAAGCTGGAAACCGGCACCGGCGGGCGCGACGCCTTGCTCGACGAACTCGACGAGCTGGACCGCGTCACCCACCGCATCGCGGTGCCGCTGTCCTATGCGGAAGAGCTTTACGCGCTGCGCAACAACATCCACGCGGTGCGCAAGCGCCTGCTCGCGCAGCGGTCGTCGCCAACGGCAGGGCCAAGCGACCCCAACGCCGGCCCCGGAACGGCCTGAAGCGCTCTTCGATTTGCGGGATGCCGCCTTGCTCACCCCAGCTCGAAGGCCGCCCGCATCGCGTCGGGCAGGCTCATCCGCCGGCCTTCGTGCAACAGCCGCTCCACGTCCGCGGCCGGGAGCCCTTGTGCAAGACCCTGCGCCAGGGCGGCGCGGTCGGCGGCCTCGTTCGGCTGGCGCTGCATCTGGCCATGGGCTTCGAACTCACGGTCGGCGGCCCCGGCGAGTTGCGCCGCGAGCGCGGTTCGGCCGGCGTGCAGATGCAGCAGGGCCAGCGCGTCCAGTGACACCCAGAGCTGGTCGTCCAGCCCCAGCCAGCCGAGCCGCCGCGGGCAGTCCAGCGCCACTTCGCGGGCGCGGCGCCAGTCGCCCCGGGCGATCAGCGCGCCGATCAGGTTGCCCATCACCGTGGACAGGCAGATCAGGTCGCCCGCATCGCCCGGGTCGGCCAGCAAGGCTTCGCCCAGCTCGATGGCCAAGTCCAGTTCGCCGGCGGCCCGCGCCTGGTCGGCCAGGTTGAGCCGGGCGCGCACCACGCCGGCATCGAAGCCGCCGCGCTCGCAGAGGTCCAGCGCCGCCTGGTAGCAGCGCCGGGCCTCGGCGTGCCGGCCCGAAGTGAGGTGCAGCACCGCCTCGGTGGTCAGGCCGCGCTCCAGCACGGCGGCCGGCCAGCCGGGGCTTTCCAGCATGCGCGCCGCCGCCAGCGTGGCGCGCGCCTCCGGTCCGTCCACCCGCCAGTTGAACGCCAGCTCGACCAGGGCGAGGTATTCACCGCGCTCGTCACCCAGCTCGCGGTACAGCCGCGCCGCGCGCCCGGACGCTTCGCGCGCCAGGCCAGGGTGGATGACGCTGTGACAGCGCGCGCAGGCCCACCAGAAGCGTGCCTGCACGGGCAGCGGAATGAGGGCCGCGGCCGAGGCGTCTTCCAGGCGCGCGCCGAGCGCGAGTGCGTGCGGCCGCGCCTGCAGGGCGCGCGGCAGCCAAACCGGCGCGCTGGCGCCGAACAGAGCGGCGGCCGTGGCCAGGTCGTGTTCTCCGGCCCAGGCCAGCACCGCCCAGACG
>SEEY01000830.1 GCA_004211235.1 Rubrivivax sp. | reverse complement strand
GCGAGGTGGGGATTGAATCGACCATCGTCGATTGCAGCCGGGGCCCGGCGCATGCGCCGGCGCTGCTGCGGCCGGGGCTCATCAGCCGCCCGCGCATCGAGGCGGTGCTCGGCCAGCCGCTGGCGGACGCCGACGCCGCGTCGCCCAAGGCCTCCGGCACCCTGGCCGCGCACTACGCACCGAGCGCCCGGGTGCGGCTGCTGGAGGCGGACCGGCTGGCTTTACTTTTTGCGACAGCGGCTGCCGGCGGGGCGCTGGAAGGGGTGGCGGTATATTCACGCGCCCAGCTGCCGGCTTGGCGCTGGCAACCCCTGCCGGCCGATCCGGCCGCGGCGGCCCACGAGTTGTTTGCGGTGCTGCGGGCGCTGGACGCCGCCGGCGCCCGGGAGATCTGGGTCGAGGCGCCTCCGCGCGACGCGGCCTGGGATGGTGTGCGGGACCGGCTCAGCCGGGCCGCCGCCGCCTTCACCGATTGAGTTTGTTCCTGTCCCTGAGTTGATCGTCATGCACCGAGTTGTCTCCCAGAAATTCAAGCGCGGCCTCGCCCTGGCCGCGATGGCGGCCGCGGCGCTGATTGCCGGCTGCGGCGGCGGAGGCACGGCGCAGATCGAGCCCTTCGCGCCGACCCGCATCATTGCCTTCGGCGACGAGAGCGGCACCATCCTGCAGAGCGGCAAGAAGTACACGATCAACGGCCTGAATGCCGACACGCGCCAGGTGGACTGCCGCGTCAGCCCGGTGTGGACGCAGATCCTGGCCGGTGGATTCGGCTTCGTCTTCCCGCAGTGCAACAACGATTTCGTCGCGCTGCCCCAGGGCATCATGTATGCGTTCCCCGGCGCCAAGGTGGCCGATGTGCGCGACAAGATCGACCTGCATCTGTCCAATGACCGATTCGGCCCCAAGGACATCGTCGCCATCATGGTCGGCGTCAACGACATCCTGGAGCTCTACCGCCAGTTCCCGGCCCAGAGCAAGGACTCGCTGATCAACGAGGCCAAGGCGCGCGGCAAGCTGCTGGCCGACCAGGCCAACCGCATCGCCAATGCCAATGGCCGCGTGGTCATCGCCACCATCTTCGACGTCGGCCTCACCCCCTTCGGCCAGAAGGAACGGGAGCAGCAGACCGACATCGACCGCGCCGCCTTCCTGGACGAACTCAGCGCGGCCTTCAACATCCAGATGCGGCTGAACCTGCTGAACGATGGCCGGCTGATCGGCCTGGTGCTGGTCGACGAGACCATCCAGCAGATCGCCCGCTTCCCCGGCGCCTTCGGCTACACCGACGTGACGCAGGCGGCCTGCCGCAGCACCGTCGCGCCGCAGGACTGCACGACCGAGACACTGCTGCCCGAGGCCACGTCCACGTGGCTCTGGGCCGGTGACACGCTGCTCGGCCCGACAGCGCAGCAGCGCGTCGGCACCCTGGCGCTGTCGCGCGCCAAGAACAACCCGTTCTGAAGCCGCCCACGGCGGCCGCCTGGATTCAGGCGGCCTGGGTGCGCAGCTCGCGGCGCAGGATCTTGCCGACGTTGCTCTTGGGCAGCTCGTCGCGGAACTCGATGATCCGTGGCCGCTTGTAGGCCGTCATCTGCTGGGCGCAGTAGCTGGCCAGGTCTTCCTCGGCGAGCGCCGGGTCGCTCTTGACGACGAACAGCTTCACGGCCTCGCCGGACTTGGCGTCCGGCACGCCGACGGCGGCGCACTCCAGCACGCCAGGGTGCATATTGACGACCTGCTCGATCTCGGTCGGGTAGACGTTGAAGCCGCTGACCAGCATCATGTCCTTCTTGCGGTCGACGATGCGCACATAGCCTTGCGCGTCCATGATGCCGATGTCGCCGCTCTTGAAGAA
>SEEY01000128.1 GCA_004211235.1 Rubrivivax sp. | reverse complement strand
GCCATGTAGATGGTGTACGCGCCGATGGTCATGAACTCGCCGTGCGCCATGTTGATGACGCCCATCTGGCCGAAGATGATCGCCAGGCCGAGGCCCATCAGCAGCAGCACCGAGAACAGGCTCAGCCCTGCAAAGCCCTGCATCAGCGCAATATTGGTGATCTCGCTCACACCCATGGTGCATCTCCTGGTGCGCCCTCCCCAAGGGAGAGCAGAAGGACCGGCCGGCCTCATATCCCGGTGGCTAAACCCCGCCGTCCGGTCCCGCCGTGCCGCCCCGAGGGACGGCACGGCTTGAACAATCAACGCGACATCACTGGTAGCCCTTGGGGAAGGGATCCGGCTTGATCAGCTCGGGCGACTCGGCCACGACCTTGAACGTGCCGTCGGGCTGCCCCTGGGCGATGCGCGACTTGCTCCACAAGTGGTGGTTGGCGTCGAGCTTCACGTAGCCCTCGGGCGCCGTCTTCAGCTCGATGCCGGGCGAGGCGGCCACCACCTTGTCCACGTCGAAGCTGCCGGCCTTCTCGACCGCGGCCTTCCACAGCCAGGGGCCGAGGTAGCCGGCCTGGGTCACGTCGCCGATGACGCCGTCCTTGCCGTACTTGGCCTTGAAGGCGGCAACGAACTTCTTGTTGTTGTCGTTGTCCAGCGTCTGGAAATACTTCATGGACGAATAGAAGCCCGCGAAGTTTTCGCCGCCGACGCCGGTCATCTCGTCCTCGGTGACCGACAGCGTCAGCAGGAACTGCTTGGCGCCGGTGATGCCCGCGGCCTTAAGCTGCTTGTAGAAGGCCACGTTGGAGCCGCCCACCACGGCCGCGAAGATGCAGTCCGGCTTGGCGATCTTGATCTTGTTGATCAGCGAGTTGAAGTTGGTGGAGCCGAGCGCGTAGTACTCCTCGCCCACCACCTTGCCGAGCTTGCCCACCGTCTCGATGTGCTTGCGGGCGATCTTCATCGACGTGCGCGGCCAGATGTAGTCGCTGCCGACGAGGAAGAAGGTCTTGGCCTTCTTCTCCTTGGCGCCCCAGTCCAGGCTGTAGATGATCTGCTGCGTGGCTTCCTGGCCGGTGTAGATCACGTTCTTGGACTGCTCCAGGCCTTCGTAGAAGGTCGGGTAGTACAGCAGGCCGTTTTCCTTCTCGAAGACCGGCAGCACGGCCTTGCGCGAGGCGCTGGTCCAGCAGCCGAAGACGGCGGCGACGTGGTCATTGACGAGCAGCTTCTTGCTCTTCTCGGCAAACGTCGGCCAGTCGGATGCACCGTCTTCCTTGATGACCTTGATCTTGCGGCCGAGGATGCCGCCCATCGCATTGATCTGGTCGATGGCGAGCTGCTCGGCCTGGATGGAGCCGGTCTCGGAGATGGCCATCGTGCCGGAGCTGGAGTGCAGCTGGCCGACGGTGACTTCCGTGTCGGTCACCGCGAGCTTGGTGGTGTTGACCTTGGCGGTCGGGAACTGCTGGGCCAGCGCCGTGCCGGGCATCATGGTGGCCAGGCCACCCACACCGGCCAGGGGCAGCAGCCCCAGCGCCTGCAGCAGGCTGCGCCGCTTCGCGTCCATGCCGGGTACGCCCGGCATGTCGTCGTTGTTGAGTTGGTCGTCGGAACGGGAAGGCATCGCGAACTCCTGGGCTTGATGAAGGCCGGCCGGGGCCGGTCGAGGTGTCGTCAAACGACTCGGAGCCGACTGTGCGGTTCGCCCCCTGAAACCCGAATACGTCAATCGACGTACGCATGGCACCGTCGAGCAAGTCCCTCGTGTGCTGCGCTGCCCGGTACACAGCCGGTCTGCTTCTTGCAACGACACCGGCATGCCCACGCCCGCCGCCGACGCCACCCCCGACGAAGGCCAGACGCTGGCCGCCTCCATGCGCGGCACGCAGACGATCTTTCGCGTGCGCCGCGACTACAACTCCTGGGTCGCCGACGAGACCCTGGAGGACTACGCGCTCCGTTACGCGCCGACCGGCTTTCGCAAGTGGAGCGAATGGCGCGTCGCCAACACGGCCTACGGCGCGGTGTCGTTCCTGGCGCTCGAAGCCATCGGCGCGACGATGGCGATGAACTACGGCTTCGCCAACGCGCTGTGGGCGATCCTGTTCGTGGGCCTCGTCACCTTCCTGACCGCCCTGCCCATCAGCGTCTACGCGGCCCGCCACAACGTCGACATGGACCTGCTGACGCGCGGCGCCGGCTTCGGCTACCTGGGCTCGACGATCACCTCGCTCATCTACGCGAGCTTCACCTTCATCTTCTTCGCGCTGGAGGCGGCCATCATGGCGCTGGCCCTGCAGCTGGCCTTCGACTGGCCGCTGCTCGGCTGCTACCTCGTCTCGGCCCTCGTCATCGTGCCGATGGTGACGCACGGCATCACCTTCATCAGCCGGCTGCAGGCCTGGACGCAGCCGGTCTGGGCGGTGCTGCTGCTCTGGCCGTTCGCCTGGTTCGCCTTCAGCCAGCCGCAGCTCTACCGCGACTTCGCCGGCCTGGCAGGCCAGGTCTCGGGCAGCAGCGACTTCGACCTGCGCCTGGCTGGCGCGGCCGCCACCGTGGCGTTCTCGCTCGTCGTGCAGGTGGGCGAGCAGGTGGACTTCCTGCGCTTCCTGCCCCATTGCACGCCCGCCAACCGCGGCCGCTGGTGGGGCGCGGTGCTGATGGCGGGGCCGGGCTGGGTGATCCCCGGCATGTTGAAGATGCTGGGCGGCGCCTTCCTCGGCTTCGTGGCACTGCAAAGCGAGATCGACTGGCACCGCGCCATCGAGCCGACGCAGATGTACCTGGCCGGCTTTCGCGCGGCGCTCGGCAACTCCGGCCTGGCGCTGGCGGTGACGGTGGTGTTCGTCATCCTGTCGCAGGTCAAGATCAACGTCACCAACGCCTACGCCGGGTCACTGGCCTGGAGCAACTTCTTCGCCCGCCTGACGCACAGCCACCCCGGCCGCGTCGTGTGGGTGGTGTTCAACGTCTTCATCGCGCTGATGCTGATGACGCTCGGCGTCTTCGGCGCGCTGGAGCATGTGCTGGGCTTTTACAGCAACATCGCCATCGCCTGGGTGGGCGCCATCGTGGCCGACCTCGTCATCAACAAGCCGCTGGGCCTGAGCCCACCCGGGCTGGAGTTCCGCCGCGCCTATCTCTACGACCTCAACCCCGTGGGCCTGGGCTCCATGGGCATTGCGGCGGCGGTGTCCATCGTCGCCTACGTCGGCCTGCTCGGGCCGTGGCTGTCGGCCTTCTCGCCGGTGGTGGCGCTGGCGACCGCGCTGCTGACCGCGCCGCTGATTGCCTGGGCGACGAAAGGCCGCTACTACCTCGCCCCGCGCACGGAAAGCGACTGCAGCACCTGCCGCGTCAACGTCGTCGGCGAGGGCGGCCGCGCCTGCGCCCACCCCGGCTACCGCCCCGGCCACGGCGGCCAGCCCGCCACCGCGCGCTGCTCGGTGTGCGAGTACACCTTCGAGACCGCCGACATGGCCGCCTGCCCGGTGTATGCCGCGCCGATCTGCTCGCTGTGCTGCACGCTGGAATCGCGCTGCCAGGACCGCTGCAAGGTGCGCTCCCGCGCGGTGGACCAGCTGCACGACCTGCTCGCGCGGCTGCTGCCCCGGCGCCTGGCGCGCTACGTCAGCTCGCGCGTCGCGCAGTCGCTGCTCGTCTTCGTCGCGCTGTGCCTCACGCTCGGCAGCATCCTCACGCTGGTCTACGTGCAGGAATCGCTGCTCAATCCGCAGGCGGCGCTGGGCTGGCCGCTGATCAAGCTGTTCGCGCTGCTGACGCTCGTGTCGGCGGTGTGCGCCTGGTGGATCGTGCTGGCCAGCGAAAGCCGCAGCATGGCGCACGAGGAGTCGTTCCGCCAGACGCAGCGCCTGCTGCGCGAGATCGACGCCCACCAGCGCACCGACAAGCAGCTGCAGGCCGCCAAGGAACTCGCCGAGGCCGCCAGCCGCGCCAAGACCCGCTATGTCGCCGGCATGACGCATGAGCTGCGCACGCCGCTGAATTCCATCCTCGGCTACACGCAGGTGCTGCAGCGCCACCACGCGATGAGCGAGCCGGTGCGCACGGCCGTCGCCACCATCGAGCACAGCGGCGAGCACATGCACGCCCTGATCGACGGCCTGCTGGACCTCGCCCGCATCGAGGCCGGCCGGCTGCGGCTGGACCTGGCACCCATGCCGCTGACCGCCTTCCTGCACGAGGTCATCGACATGGTGCAGCCGCAGGCGGATGCGAAGGGCCTGGCCTTCAAGCTGGAGCGAATCGGCCGCCAGCCGGCCTGGCTGGCGGCCGACAGCAAGCGGCTGCGCCAGATCCTGCTCAACCTGCTGAGCAACGCGGTGCGCTTCACCGACACCGGCGCCATCACGCTGCGCGTGGATGCCACGAAGCACGTGCTGCGCTTCGAGGTCATCGACACCGGCATCGGCATTGAGCCGCAGGACCAGGAGCGCATCTTCCAGCCGTTTGAGCGCGGCAGCGCCGGCCGGCGCCTGGACAAGCCTGGCACCGGGCTGGGCCTGACCATCACGCACCTGCTGACGGAACTGATGGGCGGCCTGCTGACCGTCGACAGCACGCCTGGCGCGGGCAGCCGATTCACCGTCAAGCTCTATTTGCGCGAGGTGGACCCGCCGCTCGCCAGCGCCGAGGCCTCGCTCGCCCAGCAGACCCGCCTGCTGCGGCCGGTGGTGGGCTACGACGGTCGGCGGCGCCGCCTGCTCGTCGTCGACGACCAGCCCATCCAGCGCCAGCTGCTGGCCGCCATGCTGATGCCGCTGGGCTTCGACGTGCACGAGGCCGCCAGCGGCCGTGAGGCATTGGCGCAGATGGGGCGGCTGCGGCCGGACGCGCTGCTGCTCGATCTGACCATGGACGATCTCGACGGCTGGCAGACCGCCGCGCAGGTGCGCGCCCGGGGCTGGCAGGACGTGGTGGTGATCTTCGTGTCCGCCAATCTCTACGAGAACCGTCCGGAGGCGCTGGCGCAGGTCGGCGCGGCGGGTTTCCTGGGCAAGCCGGTGCTGGAGTCGCAGCTGCTGGCCGTGCTGGCCAGCAGCCTGGACCTCACCTGGCAACGCGAGGCCCCTGCCGCCGCACTGCCGCCGGCCCTGCCGCCCGCGCCTGCGGCCACCGCCGTGCCCATCCCGCCGAACGTGGCCGGCGAGCTGCGCCAGCTGGCCCGCCTGGGCCATGCCCAGGGCCTGCGCGACCGCCTGCGCACGCTCGCGAACGACCCCGCCTGGACCGATGAATGCAACGCACTGCAGTACCACCTGGCCACCTTCAACTTCGACGCGATCATCAGCCGCCTGCCGCTGACCGAGGCCGCGGAATGACGCGCCCGCACCTCGCCACCGTCGTGCTCGTCGTCGACGACGCACCCGAGACGCTGGGCTTCCTCTGCGACGCCCTCGCCCACGCCGGCTACACCGTGCTCGTCGCCCGCGACGGGCGCGAAGCCCAGGCCCGGCTGGAGCTGGCCATGCCCGACGCGGTGCTGCTGGACGCCGTCATGCCGGGCCCGAGCGGCTTCGACGTCTGCCGCTGGATCAAGCAGGACCCGACGCGGGCGCATGTGCCCGTGCTGTTCATGACCGGCCTGGGCGAGACGCACAACATCGTCGAAGGCTTTGCCGCGGGCGGCGTGGACTACGTCGTCAAGCCGGTGCGTGTGGCCGAGGTGCTGGCGCGGCTGGCCACCCATGTGCGCAACGCGCGCGTGGCGCGGCTGGCGCGCGAGGCGACCGACATCGCCGGCAAGGGCGTCGTGCTGCTCGACGGCCAGGGCCGCATCGCCTGGCAGTCGCCCGTTGCCCAGCAAGCACTGGCCGGCTGGCAGGAAGAGGAGCGCGGCGCCCGCCTGCAGGCCGCCTGCGATGCCGGCGAAAGCCGGCTGGCGATGGCGGACGGGCAGGCGCTGCAGCTGCGCGTGCTGGGCGCCGCGGGGCTCAACGAGACGATGGTGCTGGTGGAGCGGCTGGCCCAGCCTGCCGCCGCGGAGGCCGGCATGCGCGCCGGCCCGGCCATGCAGCTGCGCCTGGCCGACGCGGCCCTGACGCCGCGCGAGGCCGAGGTGCTGTCCTGGCTCGCCAAGGGCAAGACCAACCGCGACATCGCCGACATCCTCGGCATGAGCCCGCGAACGGTGAACAAGCACCTGGAGCATGTGTTCGAGAAGCTCGGCGTGGAGACCCGCGCCGCCGCCGCAGCCCTGGCGACGCGGGCGATGGCAGATGACTGAGGCAAGCGCCGCCCGGCACGTCCGGATCCGTGGCGAGATTTCGTTCAGCAAGAGGTAGCCGCCAACCTTTCTTCGGGAGAACCGCTGTGCCCCTGCCTCGTCCCTGGGCGATCCTCGCCGTGTGCCTGGTCGTCATCACCGCCTTGTTCGGCGCACCTGCCGACCATTCGCCCGCGCTGCAGGCCGTCATCGCGACCGCCGCCCTGGTGGCCGGCGGCGTGCTGACGTGGCTGGCCGGTGCGCGCGTCGTCGTCCGTCGCGACGCCGGGGACCACGCGCGCCAGCGCGCCGCGTCGGCCGCGCTGCTGGTGGCGCCGTTCATCCTGTTCGGCCTCGCCCCCGGCATGGGGCCGCCAAGTGACGAGCCCACGCAGGACAACCAGCTGCGCTTCCTGCTGCTGGCCATCGACCCGATGCTGGTGTGCGCCGGGCTGCTGCTGCTGAAAGAGGCACTGGCCGGCGCCGGCGAGCGTTTCCTGGCGCCGATGGGGCTGGCCGCGATCCTGCTGGCGACGCCGCTGTACATCGCCTTCGCCCTGATCCAGCGGGTGGACTACGTGGCGCTGGCGCTGAACTGGACCTGGGCGTCGACCGTGTCGGGCCGGCTGCACGAGCTGACGCCGCTGGACGCCTTCGGCATGGCCGCGCTGTTTTTTGCCAGCGCGCTCACCTACGTGGCGACGGTGGCCTACGCCGCGTCGCTCGCGCGGGCGGGCTGGCTGGGTCGCCGTGCTGCCCTGGTGCTGCAGCTGATCTGCTGCCTGGGTCTGGCCTTCCTCGTCGCGCGCGGCTTCGCCTACCCCAACCCCCATGTGGCGTTGTCGCACTGGATCACGGTGCCCGGCTTCGTGGCCGGCATTCCCGCCGTGCCGTGGATGCCGCTGTGCGCCATCGGCGTGATGTTGCTGCGCCGCACCGGCCGGGAGCCGGCGACGGCGTCAGGCGAGCTCGATGCGCCAGCACGACGGTCCGTCCGGCAGGCCTAGGGCGACAACAGCTTGTCGCTGCGACAGGGCACCGCGCCGGCGACCTTCACAGCCGCATGCCGGGGGAGGCATGGCGCCGGGGGTGGCGCCGAAGCGGCGGGCAGGCGGGTCAGCGGTCAGGCGGCGAAAGTTTCGGCAATTGCTACTTCCGCCCAAACGAACGCGGCCGACGCCTCGCTGCACGGACGCCGTGCCGCAAGGGCGGCACCGCGATTGCCTGACGCCATGGCAGGCCGCAGCGCGGCCCCCACTGCCTTGCGTTCAAAGCATCTCCATGACGACAACACGACACAGGCCACGCACTGGCGCCTTGGTCGCCATCGGCGGCAATGAGGACAAGACCCAGGACGCGGCCGTGTTGAAGGCCGCACTCCACGAGGCGGCGCCAGCCGGCACGCCGACGGTGGCGGTCGTCACGGCGGCCAGCCGGGAACCGCGTTCGCAATGGCACACCTATCGCGAGACCTTCGAGGCGCACGGGGCCCGGGCCTGCTGGGTCGACATCCGCGACCGTGCCGACGCAGACTGCCCGCGGCGCCTGGAGCAACTCGCGGGCGTTGACCTGCTGCTGTTCACAGGGGGCGACCAGGGCCGCCTGGCGCGCCTGCTGCACGGCAGCGCCGTGCATCGCCTGCTCGTGCGGCGGTGGCGCGACGACGGCCTGGTGATCGCCGGCACCAGCGCCGGCGCCTCGGTGCTCGGCGCGTGGATGCCAGGCGGCCGGGCCAACGAGGGCGGCGACATGGCACCGGACACGTCCAGCGATGCGATTCCCCGTGGCCTGGCGCTGCTGCCGGGCGTCGTCATCGACCAGCACTTCTCCAAGCGCGGCCGGTTGGCGCGCCTGCTGGACCTGTCGAGCCGGCAGGGCGGGCTCATCGGCATGGGCATCGACGAAGACACCGCCGCCATCGTCCATCCCGGCGTGTCGCTGACCGTTGTCGGCAGCGGCTCGGTCACGCTGGTCGACTGCCGCGCCACGCACGTCAGCGGCAAGGGCAAGCCCGTCGTGTCGCTTCGCCAGGTGTCGTTCCACCGCGGCGAGGCCGGCGCGGTGCTCAAGGCCCGGCCAGGCGCGGCCGGTTTCGCGGCCTTCCTGCCTTGATCGCCGGAGACCACGTGCTCGACTGCGTCGTCATCGGTGGCGGCCCGGCTGGCCTGACGGCCGGCCTCTACCTGCGGCGCTTTCTGCGCAATGTGCGCATCGTGGACGCCGCCGGCGGCCGGGCGAGGCGCATCTCGCGATCGCACAACGTGGCCGGATTTCCCGACGGGATCGCGGGCACGCAGTTGCTGGAACGCATGGCGCGCCAGTTGCAGCAGGTCGACGGGGAGATCGTGCACGGCGAAGTCCGCGACCTGCGCCGGACGGGCGGCGGCCTGTTCGAGGTCGGTCTGGCGGGCCAGACGCTGCAGGCTCGCACGGTCATGCTG
>SEEY01000829.1 GCA_004211235.1 Rubrivivax sp. | reverse complement strand
TCGACAAGCTGCTCGCGGCCCGCCGGAGCCGCCGACTGCGGCGGGCGGACCTGATCGCACTCGGCTCGGCGGCCCGGCGTGCGCTGCCCTTCCTGGTCGCCGTCGATCACCGCCCGCAGGCGGGCGATGTGCTGGCATTGGCACGCCCCGCGCATCCCCAGCCGCAGCAGGCCGCGTTGTTCTGATGGCGCTGCCGCTGCGCCACCCGGCCGACTGGGCGGGCTTCTCCGCTCAGCTGCCTGCGCTGCTGGCCGGCGATGCGGACTGGACGCGCGACGTCGGCACGCAGGCCGCGCTGTTCAGTGCGCCGGCCGAATCCACCTGCCAACACTGGACCCCGCCTGACGGCTGGGACGCGCTCGGCCGCCGTGTCGCGATGCATGCCGATGACGCGCGCTACGCCCGCCTGCTCGCCTTCGCCCGCCGCCTGCAGCGCGAGCCCGGCCTGTGGGCCGACGTGCTGGACCCCGAGCGCCGCCGGCTGCAGTCGCTCGCCCGGCAGGTCGACCGCGAGATCCACAAGATGCATGCCTTCGTCCGCTTTCGCGAGGTGGCCGACGAGCAAGCCGCCGGCGGCCGCCGCCATGTCGCCTGGTTCGAGCCGGCTCACCACATCCTGCGCGCCGTCGCACCCTTCTTCGTCAAGCGTTTCGCCCAGCATCCGTGGGCCATCCTGACGCCGCTCGGCTGCCTGCACTGGGACGGTCAACAGCTTACCGGCGCCGGCCCTGCAAGCCGTGAAGACGCCCCGCCCGAAGACGCCGGCGAGGCGCTGTGGCTGACCTACTACCGTAGCATCTTCAATCCCGCGCGGCTGAAGGTGGCCATGATGAAGCGCGAGATGCCGGTGCGCTACTGGGCGCAGATGCCGGAGACGCGGCTCATCACCGAGCTGGTGAAGGACGCGCCGCGGCGGGAAGGGCGGATGCGGGGGATCTAGAAGCCTGTCGGGCGCGCACCCGACCCCAAGCCCGACAGGCTCCTAGTTGCCCTGGGCCTCGAACAGCAAGGCCAGCTGGCTCGCAATCAGCAGCTCCTGCCGCGTCCAGGCCCGTGTCGGTTTTGCATCGATGAGCCACAGCGCGCCGGCCAGCTGGGCGCCGTCGTACAGCGGCACCTCGATGCGCGCCTGGGCCGCGCCGGGCAGGCCGGCGAGCTCGGCATGGCAGGGGTGCAGGGCCGCGTCCGGCAGCGCCAGCGGCGCGCCGTGGCGGGTCAGCAGGTCGATGTAGCGCGGCTGCTCGCGGGGGGTGAGGCCGCCCGGGCCGAGCGGGCAGCGGATCACGCTTGCCAGGCCCAGGATGCGCGCGCTGGCGGCCTTCAGCTCGGCGAGCGCCTCGGGCGGCGGCGCGGCGGCCAGGCGCTGGCGCTGGCCGCAAAGTTGCAGCAGCAACTCCTCGGGGCTGGCCGGGGCGCCGGCCTGCTCGGTCGGTGGCACGGCCAGCGCGGTGCGCGCAGGCAGGCTCAGGCGTTCGATCTCCGACTGCAGTGCCAGGTGTTGCCACAGATGGTCGAGCGCGCCGGGCGCATCTCCCTCGGCCTGCAGCAGTTCGGCCAGTTGCAGATGCGCCTGGCGAGCCTGGGCGCGGGCCTGGATGCGTTGCGCCAGCGCCAGGCCATGGCGGGTGGAGCGCACGGCGGCGGCGTTGTCACCGCGGGCCAGCGCGATCTCGGTCCAGGTGCGGCTGGCAGCGGCTTCCAGCCACGGGTAGCCCTGACGCGCGGCGATGTCGAGTGCGAGACGGCAGTCGGCCACCGCCCAGTCCATGCGCTGGCGCGCCAGCGCCGCGCGGGCGAGGTGCCAGTGCGCCTCGGCCTCGAACACGCGATGCCCGCCGCGCCGCGCCGCCGCCAGGC
>SEEY01000828.1 GCA_004211235.1 Rubrivivax sp. | reverse complement strand
GCTCGGGCGCCGTCGTCACCAAGGCGGTGCCGGCGGGGGCGACGGCGGTAGGCAACCCGGCCCGCATCATCGAGGCCGAGAGCGAACAGGCCCGAGAGGAAGCGGCCGCGCGCATGGGCTTCTCGGCCTACGGCGTGGCCCACGGCGATGACCCCGTTGCCCAGGCCATGCGCGGCCTCATCGACAGCGCCTCGGGTCACGAACACCAGATCGCCTTGCTGTGGGACGCGGTGTGCAAGCTGTCGTCGGAACTTGGCAAGCCTGTCGGCGACTGCGTGCCCTGCGATGCTCAGCGCGATGAGACTTTCGACGCCGCCGGGATGAGCCGGCTGGTCAAGTAGCCGGTCGGAGGGTCGACTTCGGCCGGAACGCCTTGCAGACCTCGTCGCGCGTTTCGAGATACGGCCCGCCGATCAGGTCGAGGCAGTAGGGCACGGCCGCGAAGATGCCGCTGGCCTTCTCGTGGCCGGCGAGCGTCTCGGCGATGGCCTTGGGCTGGCCGGGCAGGTTGATGATGAGCGCCTTGCCGCGAATGACGGCGACCTGTCTGGACAGGATGGCCGTCGGCACGAAGTGCAGCGAGATCTGGCGCATCTGCTCCCCGAAGCCGGGCATCACGCGGTCCGCAACCGCGAGGGTCGCTTCGGGCGTCACGTCGCGCGGCGCGGGGCCGGTGCCGCCGGTGGTCAGCACGAGGTCGCAGCGTTCGCGGTCGACCAGTTCCATCAGCGTGGCCGAAATGCCGGCCTGCTCGTCCGGGATCAGCCGCGGCACGAACTCGATGGGGTTGTGCAGCGCGCTGGTCAGCCAGGCTTGCAGCGCCGGCAGGCCCTTGTCTTCGTAGACGCCGCTTGACGCCCGGTCGCTGATGGAGACGATGCCAATTCGCAAGGGTTCAGGAACCGGCTCAGTCATCGGACTCGATGTCGTGGTCCGCGTCGGCGTCGCCCGCCTGCTCGGAAGCCTTGATGAACTGGAACAGCTCGCGGAAGGCGCGGCCGCTGCGCTTCTCAGGCTCGTTGGCCGCGTCCTTGCGGGCGGCGCGCACGAGGTTGCGCAGCTGCTGGATGTCGACGTCGGCGTGTTCGTTCAGGAACTCCTGCAGCGCGTCGTCGCCGGCCAGCAGGCGCTCCCGCCAGCGTTCGGACTGATGCAGGCGCAGGCTGTCCTGCGCATGGCCGAGCTTGAAGGCGGCCACGGCCTCGCGGATGGGCTCGGGGTCGACCTTGCGCATCAGCTTGCCGATGTACTGCATCTGCCGGCGCTTGCCTTCGAAGTTGGTGATCTTCTTGGCGGCCTTCAGCGCGTCGTACAGGATCTCGGGCAGGGCCAGCGGCTCCCAGCGGGACTCGGGCAGGGCCAGCAGTTCGTCGCCCAGTTTCTGCAGCGCGGTCATGTCGCGCTTGAGCTGGGATTTGCTGGGGCCGTCGAAGTCGTCCTCGGCGTCGTGTTCGGGCGTGTTGTCTTGCATCTGTGGCGTGTTCGGACGGGTCCTATGATTGTCGCCCACCCGAATTCAGTGCCTTACATGTCCCAAGCCCAAGACGGTTTCGCCTACAGCCCCGAGCAGTTCCAGCAGTGGATCGAGGACGCCCTCGCCGAAGCCAGCAAGCTCGGCGCCACGGATGCGGGCGCGGAAGTTTCCGAGGGCTGCGGCCTGTCGGTGTCGGCGCGGCTGGGCCAGTTGGAGAACGTCGAGCGCAACCGCGACAAGTCGCTCGGCATCTCGGTCTACCTGGGCCAGCGCCGCGGCAATGCCAGCACGTCGGACTTCTCGCCGCAGGCCATTCGCGACACGGTGCGCGCGGCCTATGACATCGCCCGCTTCACGGCAGAGGACGAGTTCGCCGGGCTGCCG
>SEEY01000827.1 GCA_004211235.1 Rubrivivax sp. | reverse complement strand
GCCATAGGCACGGTCAAGTTGTTCGATCAGCGCGCCGCCGCAGCGACGCTGCAGGCCAGCGCGCGGCAGCCGGCGCAGGTCGCCGAGGGTGGCGCAGCCTATGCCGTCGAGCCAGTCGCCATAGGGCCGGGCCGCCGGCAGCAGCAGCGTGGACAGCCGGTCTAGCCGGCGCACCATGCTGGCATGACGCAGGCTGCGGCGCAGCTTCAGTTCGGCGGCATTGGCCAGCAGCCATGCGGCCTGGGCGGTAGGCGCCATGCCGAGCCGGGCGGAATAACCCATCTGTCGCACGCTGCTGCGTACCCGGCGGCTCAGCGCCAGGCGTCCGCCGAACGCGGCCAGGCTGGCGCTGACGTCCAGCACCAGGCTGGCGGCGTCGACCATCGCCACTTCGGGCGTGTATTGCAGCAGGGTCAGCGCAACGCCGTCGAGCGCGCCGCGTTCACGCTCGGCGTCGCGCTCGTGCAGCCTGGCGTCGGGCGCGAGCGCGGTGACGCCGCCGCGCCGCATGCCGTGGCGAATGCCGGCCTGGCGTGCGAGTTCGCACAATGACAGGACCTGGCCCTGGTCGATGACCGCATGCGGCCTTGTGTCGGCCTGCTCAGACCAGTGCGGCCGGAACACTTCGAGCGGCAGCAGCGGCAGGTGCATGCTTATCCATAGACGCATGGTGGAAACGGTGGAAGGTTGATGGGAGCGCGGCGTCCTGGGCCAGCGCGAGGGTGAGCGTGCGCTCGGCCAGCGGGCCGCGGCGCTTGACGATGTCGACGCTGACGCCGGCCGCAGCCGGCCGCAGCGCCAGGCGCAGCGGCGCGGGCGATGCGTGTTCGCCGGCGGACAGCGGCCTGAGCATCCAGAACACGGTGGTCGAGCCCTGGGCGGCGAGGTGCAGCCGGCGCAGCGCTTCATTGCGCACCTGCGGCTGCCAGAACAGCAAGGCACCACAACTGCCGTTGCGCAGGACCTGCTCGGCGCTCCACAGCGCGTCGGCGGTGCGGGCCGCCCTGATCCAGACGAAGCGGTCGGCCGGCAGGCCCCACCCGGCCCAGGCCGCCGCATGCGGCAGGTGGGGCGGCTGGACCATGACGATGCGGCGTTTCTGGCCGATGGCGCACAGCGCGGGCTGCAGGAGCCGCATCTCGCCGATGCCGGCCTGTTGCAGCAGCAGTTCGATCAGCGTAGAGGCGGGCCAGCCGCCATTGGGCAATTCCCGGTCCAGCGCCTGGTGGCCGGTGGGGGTGACGGTGGCCTGGTAGGAACCCATCTGGTTGGCCCGCCAGACGGTATGGGCAATATTCCTGTCGATGGCCGCGGTGACCGCGGCAGCCGACATGGTGCGTGAAACTGACCCGGACATGATGGTCTCCTGGTGATGACATGGTGCGCAGACGCACGGCCGCGCTTGGTACTGTACAAATATACAGTATATTTCATGTCAGTTCAGCAGCATTCACCGGGGAAACATCAAGAATCGTTGGTTCGGATCAAATCGGGGAAAGGATGGTGTTACGTGGAATGGTGATGCGGGGAGGGTTATGTGTGGCGGGGTGATGCAGGATTGCTATCAAAAGCGGTTTGCGGGATGCCGGGCATCGAAGGCCGGCAAGACCGCAAACCGCGTTTGAACCCAAGGACTCAGAACGCTTCCCACTCCCCAGCCGTGCGCCGCGGCGCAGCCGGCAGGCGGGGCGTGGCCAGCACCGGCTCCAGCCTGGCCGGCGCCGACGCTGGCTGGTCTTCCGTCCCGAGCCTGACCGTCAGCACGTTCAGGCTCGGGACGGAAGACCAGCCAGCGTCGGCGCCGGCCAGGCTGGAGCCGGTGCTGGCGACGCCCCGCCTGCCGGCTGCGCCGCGGCGCA
>SEEY01000127.1 GCA_004211235.1 Rubrivivax sp. | reverse complement strand
GACTGGATGGACGTAGAGCTGCTGATATCGAAGGCGACGGCAGCGTACTGGTCGGTGGTCAGCAGCGTCGTCCAGCCGAAGGGGTCCTCGCCCGGGGCGTAGGTGTCGAGGACGACCGTGCCGGCGGCGTTGGCCTGGGCGGCCAGGCCGCACAACAGCAGGGCTGCAGAGAGTTGGCGGAGAGACAGGTTTTTCATGGCGGCACTCCTCAGGCGCGGCGGCGGCGGGCGATGGTGGCAACGAGACCGAGGCCGGCCAACAGCAGGGCATAGGTCTGCGGCTCGGGCACGGCTGCGGTGGTCAGCGTGAGCTGCACGTCGTCGACGTAGACGGCATTGACGCGGCCATCGAGCAGCGGGCCGACGGCGGTGTTCATCTCCAGGAATACCGACAACGCGCCGGCCGGGATGGCTGCGGCCTGGAAGCTGATCTGCGTCCAGCTGCTGGCGTTGATCTGGTTCTGGAAGAACTGGAACTGGCTGTCCACCAGGATGCCGTTGGCGCCGAGGTAGCGCAGCGCGAAGCCGATGTTGCCGGTCGTGCTGACGTCGCCCTTGGCCCAGAAGCTGAGCACCGGCGTGTCGCCGACGTTGCTCGCGTCCAGCGCCGGCAGGCCGCCGTGGCCGGTCGAGTCCTGCAGCAACGTCGATGCGCCGAAGCCGGCGGGCACCGTCAGCAGCGCCGAGTGGCTGCCGGTGTGGGCCTCGCCGGACCACAGCACGGGATTGCCGGTCGGCGCGGTCAGCCAGCCGTCGGCCACCCATGCGCCGCCACTGCCGGCGGTTTCGAAGCCGCCGTTCGCGAAGCCATTGGTGGTCGCCGCCCCGGCCGTGCCGGCGAGCAGCAGACCGGCGAAGGCTAGCGAGGAAGCCAGCGGGGATTTCAGATTCAGCATGTCGTCTCCTGGTTGTTGGATGGGAGTGATCCCGGAACTGGGCGACGACGAAACAGCAGCCGACCGCCGAAAGTGAAAGCGCTTTCTGAAAGCGCTTTCACAAGCGGCGCGACAGTAGGGCGCTTGCAGAAGCCTGTCAATGCGGCATGCCCTGCCCCGTCCCGAAAGGAGGGGGCAGGGGTTCACCCCAGGGCGCCCAAGGAACGTCGGTTCGGCGCGCGCTTCCGACGCCCGGCTCAGTTCAGGCGGACCTTGACGGTCGCGCCGGCCGCCGGCGTCAGCACGGCCTGCTCGAATTTCGGCGGGCCGAAGCCGCCGGTGGCGTTGTTGGAAAAGCCGTAGGGCTCGGTCGGGATGCCCAGCGCGTTCGTGTCCATCCGGCCGTCTGCGTTGAGGTCCTGGTGCAGGCTCAGCGCCAGTGCGCCCTCGGGCAGGCCCTTCAGCACCACCGTCAGCTTGCCGTTGACCGCTGCACCGGTGGCGAAGCGCTGCGCGATGGCCGGGTTGTTGAGCCACTGGCCGGCTTGCGTATAGATGCCCACCAGCAGGACCGACCCGGCCGTGCGGCTCGTATCCAGCCCTTCGACTTCGAGCGTCACGTCAGCCGCCTGGCTGCACAGCGGCAGCAGCGCGGACAGGACGGCGGCAAGGGTGTGCTTCTTCATCGCGATCTCCAGGTTCAGCAGTGGCAATGGCTGGATTCTGGAAATCGCCCCGCCGCGGCGCGAGCGCGCTGCGACGGGTGGGCGCCTTGCGGCGCGAGCGGGATCAGCCGCGCCGGCGGCGCACTGCGGCGGCCAGTTCGCGCAGCAGCGGCTCGGTCTGTGCCCAGCCCAGGCAGGCATCGGTGATCGACACGCCGGGCTTCAGGTCGGCGCGCGTCTGGCCGTCGGCCAGATCCTGGCGGCCGGGCTGCAGGTGGCTTTCGATCATGACGCCGGTGATGCGCTGATCGCCACCGGCGATCTGACCTGCGACGTCATGCCCCACATCGATCTGGCGCTCGTACTTCTTGCTGGAGTTCGCATGCGAGAAATCGATCATGACCTGCTCGCGCAGGCCCGAGGTCTTGAGCGCATCGCAGGCCGCGTTGACGGACGGCGCGTCGTAGTTCGGCGCCTTGCCGCCGCGCAGGATGACGTGGCAATCCTCGTTGCCGCGCGTCTCGAAGATGGCGGCGGTGCCCATCTTGGTCATGCCCATGAAGGCATGCGGCGAGCTGGCAGCCAGCACGGCGTCACTGGCGACCTTGATGCCGCCGTCCGTGCCGTTCTTGAAGCCGACCGGGCAGCTCAGGCCCGACGCCAGCTGGCGGTGGCTCTGGCTCTCGGTGGTGCGCGCGCCGATGGCGCCCCAGGCGATCAGGTCGGAGATGTACTGCGGCGACAGCAGGTCCAGGAACTCGGTGCCGGCCGGCAGGCCCAGCGCGTTCACGTCCAGCAGCAGTTGCCGCGCCAGGCGCAGGCCCTCGTTCATGTGGAAGCTGCCGTCCAGGCGGGGATCGTTGATGTAGCCCTTCCAGCCCACCGTCGTGCGCGGCTTCTCGAAGTAGACACGCATGACGACGAGCAGGTCGGCGCCCAGTTCCTCGCGCGCGGCCTTCAGCAGCCGGGCGTAGTCCATCGCCTGGTCATGGTCGTGGATGGAGCAGGGGCCGACGATGACGAGCAGGCGGTCGTCTCGCCCGTGCAGCACATCGCTGATCTCCTGGCGCGCCTTCTCGACGAGCTCGAGCGTCTCGTCGGGGATGGGCAGCTCTTCCAGCAGCAGCGCCGGGCTGATCAGCGCGCGGACGGCGCCGATGCGGGTGTCGTCGGTGCGGGTGGTGTCCCGCGTCTCGTCGCGGGAGCCGGCTTCGCGGTCGTGATGAGGGTCGTCGAGCGGTTTCATGTTGTGGCTCCCAATGAAGCCCCGCATTTTCACCGCTTGGCAGCAGCCACGCACACAGACAGTGCAGACAGCGCAAAGCCGGCGAAAGCCAACGGCTCCAATCGTTCACCCAGCAGCACGAAGCCCATCAGCGCCGACACGCCCGGGATGAGGAAGAACAGCCGCGCCACCTGCCCCGCCTGGCCACGGCGGATCATGATGAACATCAGGCTGAAGGCGCCGATGGAGTTGACGAGGCCGAGCCACAGCCAGGCGCCGACCAGTTCGGGCGTCCAGTCCACGGCGAAGCCCTCCATCGGCCCGGCGAAGGCAGCCACCGCCAGTGCGGACACGGCCATCTGCACGCCGGCGCCGCTGCGCAGATCCATGTGGGCGCAGAAACGCTTCTGGTAAAGCGTGCCGGCCACCAGGCCGAGCAGGCCGAGACCCGCGACGGCGTAGGCCGTCCAGGCGCCGCCCAGCGGCTTGTCGGCAATGACAAGCGCGACGCCCGCCAGCCCGCCAAGCAGCGCCAGCAATTGCCGGCGGTTCAGCTGTTCGGCCAGCCACAGATGGGCGCCGAGTGCGGTCGCCAGCGGCATCAGGCCGATCAGCAGGCCCGCCACGCCGGCGCTCAGGCCGGCCTGCAGCGCGAAGTAGATGCAGGAGAAGTGCAGCACCTGCATCAGCAGGCCGACGACGGCCAGATGCGCCCAGCCACGCGCCCGGTGCGGCCAGGGCGCGCCCGTCGCGCCGGCCACGGCCAGCAGCACGACGGCAGCGAGGCCGAAGCGCAGCGTCAACAACGTCAGCGGGCCGGTGTGCGGCAGGGCCAGCTTGCCGGCGACATAGCCGCTGCTCCACAGCAGGATGAACAGCAGCGGCAGGCTCGACGCGGCAGCAGCGGCCAGCAGTTGCTGCGCGAGGCCGGGCCGGAAGGACTGGGCCAGGCAGGGCGTCAGGGTGGTGGACATGGCGACTCCGTTGGAAAGGCAGGCCTCGACTCTAGAAATCACCACCTCAGGACACAATCCACCTCAACGTCGATTCAGAGTTTCCAAACGGAGCACAACCAGATGGGCCGCCTCGAAGACCTACAAGCCTTTGCCCGCGTCGTCGACGCCCGCGGTTTCTCCGGTGCGGCGCGGCTGCTCGGCACCACCAAGTCGGCCGTCAGCAAGCAGGTCGTGCGGCTTGAAGCGCAGCTCGGCACGCGGCTGCTGCATCGCACGACGCGCAGCGTCAGCCCGACCGCCGAGGGCAGCGCCGTCTATGAGCGGGCGCTTCGGCTGCTGGACGAGAACCTGGCCCTGGAGACGGAGCTTGCCGGCCGCCGCGATGAGCCGCGCGGCGTGCTCCGGCTGTCGGTCTCGACCGCCTTCGGCAACCTCCAATTCACGTCACTGATGGCGGAGTTCTGCGCCCGCCATCCGCAGATCGATGTCGTGCTGGGCCTGAATGACCGCTACGTCGATCTGGCCGAAGAAGGCTTCGACGTCGTGCTGCGGCTGACGAACAAGCCCGCCGACGGGCTCGTCGCCAGGCGCCTGGCCGCCATCCGCTTCGTGCTGTGTGCGGCGCCGGCCTACCTCGCCGCCCACGGTGCGCCGCAGGCGGTGGCCGACATCGCCGGCCACCGCTGCCTGCGCTTCGGCTATCTGCAGTCGCCGGACCGCTGGCGCTTCCGGCATGCCGAGCTGGGCGAGGCGGATGTGGAAACCCGCGGCGCGCTGCGATTCGAGAGCGGGCTGACCGCCAACAGCAGCGAGTCCCTGCGTGTCGCCGCGCTGGCCGGCATGGGCCTGGCGGTGCTGCCCACCTACGCCATCGGCGCCGACTTGCGCGCCGGGCGGTTGCAGGCGGTGCTGCCCGGGTGGCAGCCCATCGGCGGGCTGGCCGATGCCGACACGCTCTTCGCCGTCTACCTGCCGAGCCGCCACGCCGCGCCCAAGGTCCGCGCGCTGATCGACTTCATGCTGGAGAAGATGGGCGACGTGCCGCCCTGGGAGCGCGAAGGCCACCCCGGCTGAGAGAATCACGGGCTATGCCGCTGATCCCCTACGCCCTCACCCGCCCCTTCCTGTTCGGCCTGGACGCCGAGCACGCCCACGAGCTGACGCTGGGGAGCATCGCCCGGTTGCAGAACACACCCGCGCAACTGCTCTGGTGCGGCGAACGCGTCAGCGACCCGGTGACGATTGCCGGCCTGCGCTTCCCCAACCGCATCGGCCTGGCCGCCGGCCTGGACAAGAACGGCCGCTGCATCGACGGCCTGGGCGCGATGGGCTTCGGCTTCATCGAGGTGGGCACCGTGACCCCAAAAGCCCAGCCGGGCAACGACAAGCCACGCATGTTCCGCCTGCCCGAGGCGAACGCCCTGATCAACCGGCTCGGCTTCAACAACGAGGGTCTGGCCAGCTTCATCGCCAACGTGCAGCGCGCCCACAGCTTCCGCAAGGCCGGCGGGATCCTCGGCCTGAACATCGGCAAGAACGCCGCGACGCCCATCGAAAACGCGGCCGACGATTACCTGCTCGGCCTGGAAGGCGTGTTTGCGCACGCCGACTACATCACCGTCAACATCTCCAGTCCCAACACCAAGAACCTGCGCGCCCTGCAGAGCGACGAGGCGCTGGACGCGCTGCTGTCACGCTTGCAGGAGCGCAAGCTGCAACTGCAGGGCCACAGCCGCCGCAAGGTGCCCATGTTCGTCAAGATCGCGCCGGACCTGGAGGAAGACCAGGTCGCCGTCATCGCCCAGACGCTGAAGGCCAACGACATCGACGGCGTCATCGCCACGAACACGACCATCGCGCGCGACAAGGTGCAGGGTCTGCCTCATGCCGGCGAGACCGGCGGCCTGTCCGGCGCGCCGGTCTTCGAGGCCAGCAACCGCGTCATCCGGCTGCTGCGTGCGGCGCTCCCGGCCGGCTATCCCATCATCGGCGTCGGCGGCGTGATGAGCGGCGACGATGCTCGCGCCAAGCTGGAGGCGGGCGCCGATCTTGCCCAAATCTACACAGGCCTGATCTACAAGGGCCCGGCCCTCGTCAGCGAATGCGCGAGGGCCCTCGCCAAACGCTGAAACCTTCCGGGGGACCGCCATGCGCCCTGTCTTCACTGCCGCCGCTACCCTGACCCTCAGCGCCGCCCTGCTTGTTTCCGGCTGCGCCACGCCGGACCGTGATGCCCGGCTCCAGCCCGGCAGCAGCCGCGGCGAGGATGTCATCGCCCTCTACGGCCAACCGACCCGCACCTGGCCCGAGGCCGACGGCGGGCGTACGCTGGAGTACTCCGGCCAGCCGATGGGCACCCACTGCTACATGGTCCGCCTGGCGCCCGACGGTCGGCTCGCCAGCGTCGAAGACGCCCTGTCAGCCGCCGGCCAGGCCCGCATCCAGCCCGGCATGACACCGGAGCAGGTCAGCCGGCTGCTCGGCACCGAGCGCACCCGGGTGTTCTTCCCGCTCAGCGGCGAGGACGTCTGGGACTGGACCATCGAGCCGGACCAGTCGGGCTACGGCATGCGCTTCAACGTGCATTTCAAGGGCGGCCGCGTTGTGCGGACGACGAAGAGCATGGTGTATCCGATGCGTGGCTTCCCGGGGATGGACGACTGAATGAAGAAAGCGCCCGCGGAGGGCGCTTTCAGCTTGAGGCAACTGCGGATCAGCGGTTGCGGCGGCGCGCGGACACGAAACCGATCAGGCCGAGGCTGGCAGCCAAGGCGACATAGTTTTCCGGCTCCGGCATGCGCAGCGACTCGGCTTGGGCGGCTGTCTCATCCGCCGTCAGGGTCGATTCGCTGCCCTGGGCCAACTCGCTCGCTGCCTTGGACGTGAAGCTGTCGCCGGCATACAAGGATGCGTCGCTGGCAACGACATCAGCCAACGTGTCCTGGCCATTGAAGACAGCTGCCTGGGCACAGGCGGCAAATAAACCGGCGACGAGCGCTGCTGCTGGTTTGAACTTCATGGATGACTACTCCTGAACATCGATGAAGCAAATTGTGCACTGCAGCAAGACCGCACCCAGGGTCGGGTTGGCCAGGAGCTAGGGGGATACCCCGCGAATCGGTGGTCCAATTTGTAAATAGCATTAACCCTTGGATTTGTTTGCCCTGAGCTGACAACCTATCGCCTCGCTTCGGTGCGAATTTCCCCACCAAGGGGTTGCTTTCACACAACAGCCAGGCGTGCCACCTTTTGCAAGCCTTCGACGGACTTGCCCTTACGGGCACGTTTACCGGCATGGGCCGCCAGCGATTGATTCTTCAGCACCTCCTCACGCGGCTTGCCGCCCCGGCCGCTGCCCTCGACGCGCAACTGCTGCGTGAAGCACGCCAGCGAAAGCACCGTGTCCTTGGCTTCGAGATCCATCAATGTCAGACCCTTGCCGCCCTTGGGCTGGTGCTTGAGCTCGTCGAGCGGAAAAGTCAGCAGCCGGCCCTGGGCGCTGAGCACGCCGAGCTGCAGCGCCACCGCATCGTTCGGCACGGCTGCCAGCAAGGGCTGCTCGCCGTCGTCCAGGGCCAGGAAGGTTTTGCCGGCCTTCTGGCGTCCGACCAGGTCGCCGATCTGGGCGATCAGCCCATAGCCGGTCGACCCCGCAAAAACGAGGCGCTGGCTCAGGGCGCCGGCGACATAGTGGGCGATCTGGCTGCCGCTTTCCAGCTCGATCATCGTCGTGATGGGCTGGCCGTCACCACGCCCCCCAGGCAGGTTCGAAACAGGCACCGAATACACCCGGCCATTGCTGCCGACGACGATCAGCGGATCGACGCTGCGGCAGCGGAAATGCCCCCACAGGCCGTCGCCTGCCTTGAAGGTCTGGGCCGCCACGTCCACCTCATGGCCCTTGAGCGCCCTCACCCAGCCCTTCTGGCTGACGATCACGGTCACCGGCTCGTCAACGACCTTCACCTCGGCGGTGACGCGCTTCTCGGCCTGGATCAGCGTGCGGCGGTCGTCGCCGTACTGCCTGGCGTCGGCCTCGATCTCCTTGACGACCGTGCGGCGCAGCGCGCTGGCGGAGCCCAGGATGTCTTCCAGTTTCGCGCGCTCGTCGCGCAGCTTGGCCAGCTCCTGCTCGATCTTGATGGCTTCCAGCCGCGCGAGCTGCCGCAGGCGGATTTCCAGTATGTCTTCCGCCTGCCGGTCGCTGAGCTTGAAGTGCTCGATCAGCGCCGGCTTGGGCTCGTCTGACTCGCGGATGATGCGGATGACCTCGTCGATATTCAGCAGCACCAGCTGCCGGCCTTCCAGCACATGGATGCGGTCGTTGACGTGTGCGAGGCGGTGCTCGGTGCGGCGGCGCACCGTGGCCTGGCGGAAGCCCACCCACTCCGTCAGCATTTCGCGCAGGCTCTTCTGCGTCGGCCGGCCGTCGGCGCCGATCATGGTCAGGTTGACCGGCGCGCTGCTTTCCAGGCTGGTGTGGGCCAGCAGCGTGTTGATGAGGTCCTGCTGCTCGACCGTGCGGCTCTTGGGCTCGAAGACGATGCGCACGGCCGCGTCCTTGCTGGACTCGTCGCGCACCACGTCCAGCACGGCCAGCAGGCCGGCCTTGAGTTGGAGCTGCTCGGCGCTCAGCGCTTTCTTGCCGGCCTTGACCTTGGGGTTGGACAGCTCCTCGATCTCCTCCAGCACCTTCTGCGCACTGGTGCCGTGCGGCAGCTCGGTGACGACGAGCTGCCACTGGCCGCGGGCCAGGTCCTCGATCTTCCAGCGTGCCCGCACCTTGAGGCTGCCGCGGCCCGACAGGTAGGCGGCGCGGATCTCCTCCGGCGCGCTGATCAGCTGGCCGCCGCCGGGGAAGTCCGGGCCGGGGATCAGGTCGAACAGCGCCTCGTCGGCGAGCTTGTCGTCCTTCAACAGCGCGACCGCCGCAGCGGCCACTTCGCGCAGGTTGTGGCTGGGGATTTCGGTGG
>SEEY01000126.1 GCA_004211235.1 Rubrivivax sp. | reverse complement strand
AGCCCACGCTGCTGGCCGATGCGACGCCGCAGATGCTGTGCTCCCGCGAGGAGACCTTCGGCCCGGTGGCGCCGGTGTTCAAGTTCCAGACCGAGGCCGAGGCGGTCACCCTGGCCAACTCGACCGAGTTCGGCCTGGCCAGCTATTTCTACAGCCGCGACATCGGCCGCATTTTCCGGGTCGGCGAGGCGCTGGAGTACGGCATGGTGGGCATCAACACCGGGCTGATCTCGACGGCGGAGGTGCCCTTCGGCGGCGTCAAGCAATCCGGCCAGGGCCGCGAGGGCGGGCGTCAGGGCATCGAAGACTATGTCGAGGTGAAGTACCTGTGCCTGGGCGACATCCTGAAGTGACGTCCGGAAAATGAAAACGGCCCGGTAGGGCCGCTTCATAAGGAGCTCTTGTGGAGCACCTGCATGGGCAAGACCGGCCCAGTGCGGCCGGTCGTCGCCTTTACTCTTGATTGCTCGCGGCCGCAGGCGCCCATCGAGCAGCCCGCGCCGTGAAGGGCCTGACGGCCCGTCGCCAGGTCAGAACTCGTAGCGCGCCGTGACCTGCATGGCCCACTGCGACTCGCCCTTGAACTGCTTGGTGGTGTAGGTGAACGGGTCGTTGACGGCGTACACGGTCTTGCCGTTCTCGACGCCGGCGTAGTTGACGAACTTGCGCACCTGGCCGCCCGTGCCGTCGCTGAAGCCGATCTCGTCGATACGGCCGTAGCGTTCTGCGCCGGACGCCGCCACCGTCTGACCCGGCAGGCGGAACAGCACTTCGCCCGAGCCCGGTGCCTTCGGCACGTACAGCAGGTCGTTGCCGGCCACGCCGTCGCCGTTCATGTCGTTGTTGAAGGTCCAGCTGTAGGGCTTGCCGTCGCGGCCTTCGTAGAACAGGCCGAAGCTCGTCTTGTAGGCACCGACGAAGGCCTTGGCCCAGTTCAGCGAGCCGCTGACGCGGTTGCGGATGCGGTAGACGCTGTTCGCTTCCGTCACCTCGTTCGGGTTGTAGACCGGGCGGTTGGCCCACTGCGAGAACGCGGTGGAGGACGTCAGCGGGCTGACCTCCGTCGCATTGGTGCGCGTGTAGGCCAGGCTCCAGCCCAGGCCTTCGCCGATGGCCGGCTTGGACAAGGCCAGCGTGACGCTGTTGCCGCCGCCGAGCTTGGTGCCTTCGATCAGCGTCACGTCGTTGAAGGCGTTGTTGCGGTTGGTACGGGTGACGGCACCGGTGGCGCCAGCGCAGGTCAGTGCGCCGCTCGTGCCCGGCGTGGCGCCGCCGGCGCCCCAGCAGCTGGTGCTCTGGCCGAAGGAGTTCCAGAACACTTCGCGGCCGTCGACCGGGTTGGTGGCCGCCGGCGTACCGAGGTTCAGGTGCTTGTAGGCCAGCGCCTGCTTGACACGGGTGTGCAGCCACTCGGCGCTGAAGTTGATGCCGTAGAAGGGCAGCTCGGCGTCATAGGCCAGGTTCATCTTCCACACCGACGGCTGGCTGACGCCCGGCGCGATGATGTCGACGTTCTGGCGGGCCGACGAGGTCAGGATGGGCTGCTTGGTGGGATCGGGGTTGTAGGTGACGGCGTTGACACCGGTGCAGTTGTTCAGCGTGCACTCATAGTCGTTCGTGACCATGCCGGTGTTCTGGTACGGGTTGGCGAACCAGACCGTCGCCGCCGAGCCCTGGAACAGGCCCAGGCCACCACGCACCTGCGACTTGCGCTTGTCGGCCTGGTCGAAGGCGTAGTTGAAGCCGATGCGCGGCTGGAACAGGTTCTCGCCATCGGCGGTGTGGCTGTTGTCGTAGCCGAACACGGACTGGACGGTCGGGTTGTAGATCGGCTTGTTCTTCAGGCCGAGCATGTCCACGCGCACGCCAGCCATCACGTTCAGCTTCTTGGTGACGGTCCAGGTGTCCTGCAGGAACAGGCCCAGATTGTTGAAGCTCATGTTGGCGGCAGCATCGTCGCGCGTGAAGCCGGGCTTGGGCACCTGGATGCGGTAGGCGCTGGCATTGCCGGCGACGAACAGGGCGATGGGGTCCGTACCCTGGAAGGTGTACTGGCCGCTGGCACGACGCAGGAAGGCGTTGAAGACGTCGTTGGCTTCGTAGTCGGCGCCGAACTTCAGCTCGTGGTTGTCCAGCAGCAGGTTGCCGGCCACGTAGGCGTTGGTCGTCTTGGTTTCGAGTCGATTGAATTGACGCGTTTCCTCGGTGCCGAAGCGCAGCGTGCGGTTGCCCGTCTGGGTGCCTGCCGGAGCCGTCGACGTGAAGACGAGCTGGACTTCCGGCATGTCGGAGCTATTCAGCGGCACGCTCAGGTAGTCGCGCTTGGACAGCTTCACTTCGGTGGAGAAGGTGTCGCTCCAGTCGCCGAACCACTGGCCGACCAGCGATTCGATGGTCTTCTTGGTGGTGTACCAACGCGAATCGAGCGACAGCGTCGAGGCCGAGAAGCCCGGTGCGATGGGCTGCGACTGGTCGGTCTTGGTGTAGCGCAGGTTGGCGCGGTGGTTCTCGCTGATGTTCCAGTCCAGCTTCAGCAGCGTGTCCTTGACCTTCAGCTCTCCGGCCGGGGGAATGCCGCCGACGTCGATGCCGTACTTGGTCTTGGCGGCGCTTTGCAGCGCGGTGATCTGCTCGGGCGTGATGCCCACGTTCTGCACGCTGGCGCCGACCGGGCCGAACGTCGGCGTGTCGCGGTCGCTCGTCAGCTCCTCGTAGCTGGCGAAGAAGAACAGCTTGTCCTTCAGGATCGGGCCGCCCAGCGTGAAGCCCAGCGTCTTGTCGAAGAAGGGCGCGGGGCGGCTGTAGCTGTCGGTGGCGCGGTTGTAGCGGTCGCCGGCGAGGTCGTCGTTGCGATAGACGCCGTAGACGCTGCCCTTGAAATCGTTGGTGCCCGACTTCGTCACCGCGTTGATGTTGGCGCCGGTGTAGCCCTGCTGGGTCACGTCGTAGTTGGAGACGTTGACCTGGACCGCCTGGATCGCGTCGATGGAGATCGGCTGCTTGATCGTCGGCAGGCCGTTGGCCTCGATGCCGAAGGTGTCGTTGATGCGCACGCCGTCGACGGTGATCGAGTTGTAGCGCGAGTTCTGGCCGGCGGCGGAGATTTCGCCGCGGTCCTTGTCGGTCTGGGACAGGCGCGGGTCGGTGCGGGCGTAATCCTGCAGCGAGCGCTGCAGCGAGGCGAAGGCCTCCAGCTCCTGGCGGCCGATGTTCGTGCCGGTGCCCATGGTGCTGCTGTTGAACTTGCTGTTGCTGGCCGCGCCCGTCACGACGACGGCGCCCAGCGTCTCGCTGCCCAGGCGGAGGTCGAAGTTCAGGCTCTCGGCGAGCTGCAGGTAGATGCCGTCCTGCTCGTTGCGGTCCGAACCCTTGACGGCCGTCACGGTGTAGGGGCCGCCGACGCGCAGGCCGCGGGCCGTGTAGCGGCCTTCAGCGTCGGTCACCAGCGTGTTGGAGGAGCCGGACTCGCGGTGAACGATGGTCACCGTGGCGCCCGCCACCGGGGCGCCGCTGGCGGTCGTCACACGGCCGCCGATGGCAGCCGTCGTGTTCTGCGCCATCGCCGGCGCAGCCGCCACGATCGCGACTGCGGCGCACAGCGCCGACAAGGGGAGTCCACGCCCAAACCTGTTGTTCATCTCAATTCACTCCGGTTGATCACGCCGCGTCTGCCACGCGGCTGCTGAAGGCAATTTCGTCACGACACGCGTCGGCGTTGTCGGGCTGCATGTCAGGGGATGCAGCGATGGGGCGGAATTGTCATGAAGTTTGATGACGAATCTTTACGGGTAAGTCAGAAGTGTTGAAATTGAGTGCATGGCAGCAGTCCACAAGGCTGCACCGTTTTGGTGAATTTGAGCAATTTCCCGGGGCGGAGGGCGTTCGAGATGCCGGAAAACGACCGATTTTCGATGCACCTTAACGGTGCAATCCGCGATCTAGAGGCTGCTGCCAAGCCGCCCATCGCTGTCGCAAAAGTGCGACAGCGCGGCGCAGCACCGACACTCGGCCCACCGTCCAAGCCTTCCACCGCCATGGCCCGTCTCACATTTCCCGTCGGCTCCAGCCTCGTGCTGATGGCCCTGCTCACCGGTTGTGCCACCGCGCCGCAGCCGCCCCAAACCACCGAATTGACGCTGCTGTCGATCAATGACTTCCACGGCAACATCCAGGCCTCGCGGCCCACGCCGCTGATGCCGCGGCTGCCCGACGCGGCGACCGGCGAGGTCAAGCCGCAGCCTGCCGGCGGCGTGGCCCACCTCGCCACCGCACTGGCAGAGCTGAAGGCAAAGCATCCCGACGCCATCGTCGTGGCGGGTGGCGACCTCATCGGCGCTTCGCCGCTGATCTCCGGCCTGCTCAAAGACGAGCCGACGCTGGCCGCCATGTCGCAGCTCGGCATCGCTGCCAGTGCCCTGGGCAACCATGAGCTCGACGCCGGCCTGCCGGAACTGCTGCGCAAGGCGCGCGGCGAATGCGGGCCGACCGAGTGCCTGTGGCCCGGGTTCAAGGGGCCCGGCTTTCCCTATCTCGGCGCCAATGTGCTGGATGCCAGGACCGGCCAGCCGCTGCTGCCCAGCCACGTCATCCGGCAGGCCGGCGCGCTCAAGGTCGGCATCGCCGGCGTGGCCACGCTGGAGACGCCGCGGGTCATCGTCGCCCGGGCCATCGAAGGCATCCGCTTCGCCGACGAAGCCGACACGCTGAACGCCCTCGTCCCGCAACTGAAGGCGGAGGGCGCGCAGGTGCTGGTGGCCGTCATGCACGAAGGCGGTGTGCAGGGCCCGGCCGGCGCAGCCAATGACCCGACCTATGCCTGCCCGTCGCTGACCGGCCGCGTGCAGGACATCGCCAGGCGCCTCGACCCGGCCTACGCCATCATCCTGGGCGGCCACACCCACCAGGCCTACACCTGCAAGATCAACGGCCGCCTGGTCGTGCAGGCCGGCAGCTACGGCGGCTGGATCACCGAGAGCCGGCTGACCCTCGACGCCAGCGGCCGCGTGCTCGACGCCCAGGCCGTCAACCACCCGGTGCTGCAGTCGGTCTTTGCGCCCAATCCGGCGCTGGCTGAACTCGTCGCCCGCGCCGCTGCGCTGACGGAGGCCGCGCGCACCCAGCCGGTGGCAACGCTGACGATGGGCGCGTCGCGCAATGCCCGGGACCCCAACGGCGACTCGGCCCTGGGCAACCTCATCGCCGACAGCCAGCTTGCGTTCGCCCGCAAGCAGGGCCCTGCCGACGTCGCCTTCATGAATCCGGGCGGCATCCGCGCCGACCTGATCGTCGAAGCGGGCCGGCCGACGACGATGGGCGACCTGATCGCCATCCAGCCCTTCGGCAACGAGATCACCGTGCTGACCCTGACCGGCCAGCAGCTCTGGGACGTGCTGCTGCGCCAGCTGCCCACGGGCGACGCGTCGCCGCGCATGCTGCAACCGTCGTCGACGCTGCGCTACCGCTGGCGCAAGGCCGCCGATGGCGCGCCCCAGCTGGGCGAGATCCTGATCGAGGGCCGGCCGCTGGACCGCGCGCGCGACTACCGGATCGTGGTCAACAACTTCCTGGCCGAGGGCGGCGACGCCCAGGCCGGCTTCCGCCATGGCCGCGACCGCGCCGTGCTCGGCACCGACATCGACGCACTCGTCGACTGGCTGCGCGGCCAGCCACGGGCGGTGGAGCTGGCAGCGCCGGGACGCATCGTGCGCGAATAGCGCGCTTGAAGCACCGGACATTCCTGTCGCTGGTTGCGGCGACCCCACACCGGCAACCCGTTAGCTCGCCATAGACTCGCAGGGCCCGGCGACCCGAACCGGGCACAGTGGCCGGGGGGGCGATGTCGACAGCGGACATGCAACGTGGCGCGGCTGCCGATGGCAGCCCCGGACCGCCGTCCGCCGACCACGCGTTGCTGCGCGATGTCATTGCCCACCTGCCCTGCGGCCTGGCCGTCTTCGACGCCGACCGCCGCCTGCTCGTGCACAACGCCGAGTACGAACGCCTGTTCAAGCTGCCGGCGTCGCTGTTCGAGGCGCCGTCATTGAGCTTCGACGACCTGGTGAACTTCTTCGCCGCCCGCGGCGACTACGGCGAGGGTGACAAGGCCCGCGCCACGCTGGAAGCCGCGCTGGCGCTGGGCCGCGACACCCAGGCCAACCGGCTCGAAACCTACCGTACCGACGACCGCGTCTTCGAAGCGCGAACCGCGCCCCTGCCCGACGGCGGCCTGGTGGTGACCTGCGTCGACCTGACGCCCCAAAGCCAGGCGCGCCTGGCCGCCGAGCGCGCGTCCCAGGCCAAGACGCGCTTCCTGGCCAACATGAGCCACGAGATCCGCACGCCGATGAACGCGGTGCTCGGCATGCTGCGCCTGCTGCAGAAAACGCCGCTCGACGCCCGCCAGCGCGACTATGCCGCCAAGAGCGAAGGCGCCGCGCGCGGCCTGCTCGGCCTGCTCAACGACATCCTGGACTTCTCCAAGATCGAAGCCGGCCGTCTCGAGCTGGACCCGCATCCGACGCGCCTGGAGGAGTTGCTGCGCGACCTCGCGGTCATCCTGGCTGCAGACGGCGACAAGCGGGACATCGAGGTGCTCTTCGACGTCGACCCTGCCCTGCCCGCCGTCGTCATCGCCGACGCGCTGCGACTGCAGCAGGTGCTCATCAACCTCGCCTGCAACGCCATCAAGTTCACCGCCGACGGCGAGGTCGTGCTGGCCATCGAGCGCATGGCACAAGACGCCGGGCAGGTGACGCTGGCGTTCTCGGTGCGCGACACCGGCATCGGCATCGCACCGGAGCAGCAGCAGCGCATCTTCGACGGCTTCACGCAGGCGGAGGTTTCGACCGCGCGCCGCTTCGGCGGCACCGGCCTGGGCCTGGCCATCAGCCGCCGCCTGGTGCAACTGATGGGCGGCGACATCCACGTCGAGAGCACGCCCGGCCAGGGCAGCCGCTTCAGCTTCACGCTCGACCTGCCCCTGCCTGCCGACGCGCCGGCAGCGCCGCCGGCCCCACGGCAGGCGCTGCGCGCACTTGTCGTCGACGACCACCCCGAGGCCCGCCGCGTGCTGGGTGCGCTGGCCGCATCGCTGGGCTGGCAGACGCGGGTGGCCAGCAGCGGCGCCGAAGCCCTGGCACTGGCCGACGAGGCCGCGCCGGAGGTCGTGCTGCTGGACTGGGTCATGCCGGGGCTGGACGGCTGGCAGACCGCCCGCCAGCTGCGCCAGCGCATCGGCCACCAGCCGCTCATCCTGATGATCACCAGCCACGACCGCGAGCGCCTGGCCGAGCGCAGCGCCACCGAGCAGTCGCTGATCGACGGCTTTCTCGTCAAACCGGTCACGGCCACCCTGCTCGACCAGGCCGTCGCGGATGCCACCGGTGCCCGCAGCGGCGGCAGTGAGCCCGCGGCGCCTGCGCCGAAACGACTGGCCGGTCTGCAGCTGCTCGTCGTCGAGGACAACCCGGGCGCCCAGCAGGTCACACGCGAGCTGCTGGAACACGAGGGCGCTTGCATCACGGTGGCCGGCGACGGCCAGCAGGCGCTGACGCTGCTGGCGCAGACGCGCGGCCGCGCCGGCTTCCACGCGGTGCTGATGGATGTGCAGATGCCCGTCATGGACGGCACCGCCGCGACGCGCCTCATCCGCCGCCAGCTCGGCCTGACGCTGCCCGTCATCGCCATGACCGCCGGCACGCTGGCCAGCGAGCGACAGGCCTGCCTGGACGCCGGCATGGACGAGCACATCAGCAAGCCCTTCGACCCGGACACCATCGTCGCGGTGCTGAACCGCCGCTGCGGCGCGTGGAGCGCGTCCACCGCGGCCGATGGCGCCACGGCCAGCGGCCTGCCGCCCGCCATGCTGGACACCGCCAGCCGCGCCGGCATCGCGCTCGCCGAGGCGCTGGCCCGGATGTCGGGCCGTGTGGAGCTGTTCGAACGCACCCTGGCCGCTCTGCACGATCAGGATCGCAAGCTTGCGCTCGACCTGGCCGCGGGCAGCCCGGCCGTGGCGCGCGGGCTGCATGGCTACCGTGGCCTGGCCGCCATGCTCGGAGCGGAGCGCCTCGCGGCACTGGCCGCGGAGGGCGAGCACGCCAGCGCGCACGACGCCGACTGGCAGCGCCGCTTCATCGCCCGCCGCGACGCCGACCTCGCCGCGCTCGACCGCCTGGCGGCGGACCTGCACACCTGCCAGCCGGACGCGGCCACGGCAGTGGCTCCGGCCGCTGCGCTGCCCCCGCCCCTCGCGCCAGGCGGGCTGGACGACCACCTCGACACGCTCGCCGGGCTGCTGGCCGGTTCCGACCTGGAAGCCATCGATCTCCACCAGGCCCTGCGCGCGCAGCTGCCCTCACCCGCCCGCGAGGCCCTGGATTCGGCCATGGCCGCCCTGGACTTCGATGCCGCCTTGACCTTGTGCCGCGCCTTGCGGACCCAGCCGGAGCCGCAGCCATGATGAAGATCACGCTGCCCGACTGCGTGCCGCTGCAGCCCGGCCAGCCGCCCGCCGGCCGCCGGCCGCGGCTGCTGGTCGTCGACGACCAGGCCGTCAACATCCAGGCCCTGCACCGCGTCTTCTCGGCCGACTGCCAGGTGCTGATGGCCACCGACGGTGGCCGCGCGCTGCAGCTGTGCCGCAACCGCCAGCCCGACCTGGTGCTGCTGGACGTGCAGATGCCGGGCATGGACGGTCACGAACTCTGCGCGGAGCTGAAGTCCGACCCGTTGCTGCGCGCGATCGCCGTCATCTTCGTCACGTCGCACAACCACCCCGACGAAGAGACCCGCGCCCTGGACGCGGGTGCGGCCGACTTCATCACCAAGCCCTTCAACCCCACGGTCGTTCGCGCCCGCGTGCGAACCCAGCTGACGCTCAAGGCCCAGGCCGACCTGCTGCGCGAACTCGCCTTCATCGACGGCCTCACGGGCGTGCACAACCGGCGGCATTTCGACGAGCGGCTGCTGGCGGAATCACGCCGCTCCCAGCGCAGCCGTGCGCCGCTGGCCGTCGTGCTCGCCGACGTGGACCACTTCAAGCGCTACAACGATGCGCTCGGGCACCTGGCCGGCGACGACTGCCTGCGCCGCGTGGCGGCCGCGCTGCGCGGTTGCCTGCGCCGGCCCACCGATCTGCTGGCGCGTTATGGCGGCGAAGAGTTCGTCTGCCTGCTGCCCGACACCGACCTGGCGGGCGCGATTGCCGTGGCCCAGTGCATGGAAGACACGGTGCGACAACTCGCGCTGCCCCATCCCGGCGTGGACGGCTGCGTGACCATCAGCCTGGGCGTGACGGCGGGCAACCAGGGGCAGGGGCTGGTGGAGGCCGCGGACCGGGCCATGTATCTGGCCAAGGCGGCCGGGCGCGGGCGGGTGAGCTGGGTCGAAGGGTAAGAATGCGGCGTCACTTCCAAGGCCGCGCATGACCCGCCCCTC
>SEEY01000826.1 GCA_004211235.1 Rubrivivax sp. | reverse complement strand
CCATAATCCAGCCTTCCAGGCGAAAGTCCAACCGAGAGGGGGCCTCCCGATCGGCGCTCGCATGGGCTCATCCTACGGCGGCACGGACGAAAAATGCCTCGCCCCGTGCGGCGATCGGTGCGGAGCACTACGCCGCCTCGGAGTGATCTGCGGTCGGCCTTACCGGCCTCCGAACCCGCGGCTAGAATTAGCTCATGTCCGCCGTATCGAAACCGCTCGCCACGGCTCGGGAGATGCGAGGTGCCTGTACGGCAGCGTCGAGGCCTGGGCGCTGCAATCTGGAGCGCGCTGGCTTCGGCTCGGCGTGGTGATCGGCAACGCGAGGGCGGACCGATTCTGGGCGTCGCTGGGCTATGCCCAGACACGGGTTCGCAGCGGGTTCCAGGTTGGCGACCAAGTCAACGAACTGCGTGTGATGTTCAAGCCCCTGGCGGGCGGCACCCTGGCCGAACATCTGGCCCTGGTGCCACGAGACCGGCCGGAGAACGCCCTCTAGACTTTCGAACGGAAGGCGCCACACGGTGACACTTCCGGCCCTCATGTCAGCGCCTGCCGCCAATACCTCTTCCAGCTCCGCCAGCCTCACCCGCATGCTCGCCGCCTTCGTGCGCGAGCACTGGCGCGCCTACGCGTCGGCCGCGGCCATGCTCAGCTGCATCGCCGCACTGACCGTCTGGATCCCGCGCCAAGTGGGCCACGTCGTCGATGCTTTGGTTGCAGGCGGCCTCAAAGGAACCGCCCTCATCGAGCAGCTCGCGCTCCTTGTCGCGGCCGGCCTCATCATCTACCTGCTGCGGGTCGGCTGGCGGCTGACGTTGTTCAAGGCGGCCTATCGCCTCGGTGCGCGGCTGCGGACGCGGCTGTTCGCTCGGCTGGCGCTGCAGGGGCCGGCCTACTTCCAGCAGCAGCGCACCGGCGATCTGATGGCGCTGGCGACCAACGACATCGATGCTGTCGAGCAGGCGGCCGGCGAGGCGATGCTCGCGGGTTTCGACGGCAGCCAGACGCTGCTGCTGGTGCTGGCGATGATGACGATCAGCATCGACTGGCGGCTGGGCCTCGCGGCGCTCGTGCCTTTCCCGCTGATGGCGCTGGCGTTCTGGTGGATATCCAGGCACCTGCACCAGGCCGCGCAGGACTCGCTCGGCCGCTTCGGCGACCTCAACCAGCAGGTGCAGGAAAGCCTGGCCGGCGTGCGCACATTGCGAGCGTTAGGGCTGGTGGGCCGCAGCGAGAAGCGCTTCACCGAACTGGCGCAAAGCGCGGCGGAAGCGGCCTTCCGCTCGCAGCGCTGGGAGGCCGCCTACGAGCCCGCCGTCGGCATGACGCTGGGCCTGGCGACGGCCATCGCGCTGGCCATGGGCGGCTGGCTGGTGGCGCAGCGTGAGATCAGCATCGGCCAATTGACGGCCTTCACGATGTACCTCGGCCAGCTGATCTGGCCGATGTTCGCGGCCGGCTGGGTGCTGGCCCTGCTGGAACGCGGCCGCGCCGCCTGGGCTCGGCTGGCGCCGGTGCTGGACGCGCCGCTGACGCTGGCCGACGAGGGCAGGGCGGTGCTGCCTGCCGACACGACGCTGCGCGCCGAAGCGCTGAGCTTCAGCTTCCCCGGTGCGAAGCGCCCCGCGCTGGAGGGCGTGGAGTTGACGCTCGCGCCGGGCCGTACGCTCGGCATCGTCGGCGCGACGGGGGCCGGCAAATCCACCCTCGTGAGTCTGCTGCTGCGCCAGTCCGAGCCCGACGCCGGCCGGCTGACGCTCGGCCAGGTGCCGCTGCCTGACCTGCCGCTGGCCACCCTGCGCGCGCACATCGCCTGGGTGCCGCAGGAGGCCTTTCTGTTCTCGGCATCGGTCGCCGAGAACATCTCGCT
>SEEY01000125.1 GCA_004211235.1 Rubrivivax sp. | reverse complement strand
ACATCGGCTCGGGCGTGGACTACGGTCACCTGGCCCAGGTCGGCGAGGCCATGGTCGGCCTGGTGAAGCAGACGGTCGAAGCGGGCCACGACCTGCATGCCATCTCGGCCGGCGGCGGCCTGTCGATTCCCTACCGTGAGGGCGACGCCGGCATCGATGTCGACCACTACTTCGGCCTGTGGGACAAGGCGCGCCGCGAAGCCGAGGCGCTGGTGGGCCACGCGCTGACGCTGGAGCTGGAGCCGGGCCGCTACCTCGTCGCCGAAAGTGCCGTGCTGCTGGCCGAGGTGAGGGCGGTGAAGAACGCCGGCGCCAATCGCTTCGTGCTGGTGGATGCCGGCTTCAACGAGCTGATGCGGCCGGCCATGTACGGCAGCTTCCATGCGATGACGCTGCTGGCGAAGGACGGCGTCGCGCGGCCGCTGCGCGAGTCGGTCGTGGCCGGGCCGCTGTGCGAGTCGGGTGACGTCTTCACGCAGGCCGCTGGCGGCGAGGTGCTGACCCGCGAGCTGCCCGAGGCGCACGTGGGCGACCTGCTCGTCATCCACGATGCCGGGGCCTACGGTGCCTCGATGTCCAGCAACTACAACAGCCGGCCGCTGGCCGCCGAGGTGCTGGTGGATGGCGATGCGAGCCGGCTGATCCGCCGACGCCAGACAGTCGAAGAACTTCTCTCGCTGGAGGTCTGACAATCCGGGGATCGATTTCCCCGAATTGCCCATGCCCACCTCTCGCCTGCCCGTCCAGGGTCGCAAGGTCCGTTTCGCGCTGATCGGCTGCGGCCGCATCGCCCAGAACCACATCGAGGCCATCAGGCGCCACGCCGAACGTGCGGAGCTGGTGGCCGTGTGCGACATCGCGCCGGCCGCGCTGCAGGCGGCGGTGGAGAGCACCGGTGCACGCGGCTTCACGAACCTGACCGATCTGCTCGCCGTCAAGGACGAATTGCGCATCGACTGCGTCGTGCTGACGACCCCCAGCGGCCTGCATCCCCGCCAGGCCATCGAGGCCGCGGCGGCCGGCCTGGACGTGGTGACGGAGAAGCCCATGGCGACACGCTGGCAGGACGGGCTGGCGATGGTGAAGGCCTGCGACGACGCCGGCGTGCGCCTGTTCGTCGTCAAGCAGAACCGCCGCAACTCGACGCTGCAGCTGCTCAAGCGCGCGGTGGCCGAGGGCCGCTTCGGACGCATCTACAACGTCGCGGTCAACGTGTTCTGGACCCGGCCGCAGGCCTACTACGACAGCGCCGACTGGCGCGGCACCTGGGAGTTCGACGGCGGCGCGTTCATGAACCAGGCCAGCCACTACATCGACCTGCTCGACTGGATCGTCGGCCCGGTCGAAAGCGTCATGGCCTACACCGGCACGCTGGCGCGCAACATTGAGGTCGAGGACACCGGCGTGGCCGCGCTGAAGTGGCGCAACGGTGCGATGGGCACTGTCAACGTCAGCATGCTCACCTATCCGAAGAACCTGGAGGGCTCGATCACGCTGCTGGGCGAAAAGGGCACCGCGCGCATCGGCGGCCTGGCCGTCAACGAGATCAAGCACTGGGAGTTCGACGTTGCGCACGACATGGATGCGCAGGTGGCGGATGCGAGCTACCAGACGACGTCGGTCTACGGCCTGGGCCACCCGGCTTACTACGACAACGTCATCAGCACGCTGCGTGGCGAGGTGCAGGCCGAGACCGATGGCCGTGAAGGGTTGAAGTCGCTGGAACTGCTGATCGCGATGTACATGAGCGCGCGGGACGGCAAGCGCATCAACCTTCCGTTGAACTACTGAACATGCCGACGACGATCCATCCCTCGGCCATCGTCGACGACGGCGCCCAGCTCGGCGAGGACTGCCGCGTCTGGCACTTCGTGCACATCTCGGCCGGCGCGCGCATCGGCGCCAAATGCTCGTTCGGCCAGAACGTCTACGTCGGCAACGACGTGCTCATCGGCAACAACGTCAAGATCCAGAACAACGTGTCCGTCTACGACGCCGTCACGCTGGAGGACGACGTCTTCTGCGGCCCAAGCATGGTGTTCACCAACGTCTACAACCCGCGCTCTGCCGTCACGCGCAAGGACGAATACCGCCGCACGCGGGTCAGGCAGGGCGCCACGCTGGGCGCCAACTGCACCATCGTCTGCGGCACGACCATCGGCCGGTTCGCCTTCGTCGGTGCCGGTGCCGTCATCAACCGCGACGTGCCCGACTTCGCGCTGATGGTGGGTGTGCCGGCCAAACAGATCGGCTGGATGAGCCGCTTCGGCGAGAAGCTGGACCTGCCCGTTCAAAGCGCCGAGGCGGTCGAGGCGACCTGCCCGCATACCGGTGACCGCTACCGCCTCAGCGGCCAACAACTCAGCCTCATCTGATGGACTTCATCGACCTCAAGAGCCAGTACGCGGCGCTGCGCGACAACATCAACGCGCGCATCCAGGCGGTGCTGGACCATGGCCAGTACATCCTCGGCCCCGAGGTCAAGGAGATGGAAGCGGCACTCGTCGCCTACACGGGCGCGAAGCACTGCATCAGCGTCGCCAGCGGCACAGAAGCGCTGCTCATCTGCCTGATGGCGCTGGACCTGCAGCCGGGCGATGAAGTCATCACCAGCCCGTTCACCTTCGCCGCCACGGCCGAGATGATCGTGCTGGCGGGCGGCGTGCCGGTCTTCGTCGACATCGAGCCGGACACGGCCAACATCGATGCGACGCTGAGCGAGGGGGCGATCACGGCCAGGACGAAGGCCATCATGCCGGTGAGCCTGTACGGCCAGGTCGCCGACATGGACGCGATCAATGCGATTGCGGAAAAGCACGGCCTCGCCGTGATCGAGGACGCCGCGCAGAGCTTCGGCGCCAGCTATCGGGGCAGGAAGAGCTGCAACCTCTCCACCTTCGGCTGCACCAGCTTCTTTCCGAGCAAGCCGCTGGGCTGCTACGGGGACGGCGGCGCCATCTTCACGAGCGACGACAGGCTGGCGCAGGCCTGCCGCGAGATTCGCACTCACGGCCAGAGCCAGCGCTATCTGCACACGCGGCTGGGCGTGGGCGGGCGAATGGACACGCTGCAGTGCGCGGTCGTGCTGGGCAAGCTGGATCGCTTTGCCTGGGAGATCGAACGCCGGCTTGCGCTGGGTGACGCTTACCTGCGCAAGCTGCAGGCGGCCGCGCCGGAGCTGCAGTTGCTGGCCGTGCGTGGCGACCGCGATTGCGTCTGGGCGCAGTACACGGTGTTCGTCGACAACCGCGAGTCGCTGCAGGCCGACCTGAAGGCCGCGGGCATTCCCACGGCCGTGCACTATCCGCGGCCGTTGCATCACCAGCCCGCCTATGCGAGGTTCGCCGCTGCCGAGAGCTGCCCTCACAGCATCCGTGCCGCGGCGCGTGTGATGAGCCTGCCGATGAGCGCCGACCTGACCGAAGCGCAAATGGACGAGGTGGTTGCTGCAGTCGCCGCGGCAATTTGATTGCCGGAGACTTTCTGGTGCGTAGCCGAGAGGTTTCGGCAGTGATGCGCTCGATTTGACAGTTATGGTCTGCGGCCTGCCGGGAATCTAGTTTCCCTGGCAAAGCGCGTTCGCATTTCCTTTTGCACCAATCCGGGTCTGGGGAGTATCTGCAGCAGATTCGATGCGGCCGCCACCGCCGGCTGAAATCCCGGCACGCTTGGTGAAAACACCCAAGGAAGCGTGCGGGGGGAGGGGATCAAATACTCGATCCGGGTCGTCCCGAGATACTCATGCGCGGCAATCGCCCGCTGGGTAAATCGCCGTGGCTCGATGGAATCGGTTGATTTCACGGCGTCGACCGGAACGTCACGCGATCCCGTTGCACCGAATCTCATGAAACTAGTTCCCATCCAGCAGGTCGGTAGCCATATCAAGGCAGGGTCGCCGCTGCCTTTTGGCGTCCGCGATGCAGAAGGCAAGCTGCTGCTGGCCAAGGGTCAGCCGGTGCCGAACGAGCAGATGCGCGAGGCGCTGATGAACCGCGGCGTCTTCGTCGACCTGGACGAACTGAAGGACCCGTCCCGACGCGGCGGCGACGACGGCGCAGGTGGAGAAGATTTCTTCGCGCGCTGGGAGGGCCTGCAGACGCGCCTGGCCGTGCTGCTGCGGGCGCCGCAGGAGCCGCTGTTCCTGCCGCGGGTCAAGGAATGCGCTGGGCAGTTCCTGGGCTGGGCGGAACGGTTCCCCGATCAGTTGCTCTTCGTCGTCGTGCAGCACGACCACAGCCGCCACGAGGTCTATGGTCTGGTGCATCTGCTGCATGCTGCCGCGCTGAGCGCCTTGCTGTCGCGCCGCCTGGTCTGGTCGCCCGAGCGCCAGCGAAGCCTCGTCGGCGCGGCCCTGACGATGAACCTGTCCATCATCGACCTGCAGGGCCGCCTGGCCTCGCGAGGCGGCAAGCTGCTGCCGCCGCAGCGCGCCGCCATCGACCGCCACCCCGACGAAGCCGTGGCCTGGCTGCGCAATGCCGGCTTGGACGATACCGAGTGGCTGGCGGCGGTAGCGCAGCATCACGAGCAGGTGGGCGGTGGCGGCTACCCGCAGGGGCTGCCGGCGCCGAACGACATGGCCCAGTTGCTCCGGCTTGTCGACATCTTCCTGGCCAAGCTGGCCAGCCGTGGCGGGCGCATCGGCCTGCCCGCGCCGCAGGCCGCCAAGACGCTCTACACCGGCAGCAATGGCCATCCCTTCGCCGCGCTGCTCGTCAAGGAGATGGGCCTGTTCCCGCCCGGCACGCTGGTGAAGCTGGCGAGCGGAGAAACCGCTGTCTCGGTGCGGCGCGGTACATCAGGCAACACGCCCATCGTCAGTGCGGTGATGAATCGTCACGGCGATGCCTTAGGCTCGCCGGTCAGGCGCGACACGGCGCTGTCGGAGCACGCCATCACCGGCCTGGTGGCCGCGCAGGCGCTGCGCGTGAAGCTGAGTCCGCACCAGCTCTACGACCGCCGCTACGAGGCCTGATAGGGCGAGGCTATACGGGTCATTTGATTTAAGTTTTCAACTGAAAACATCAAGTCGATATAGTCTCTCCTATCCCATCCACCTCAGCCCCACTGGAGAAACCATGTCCCTGATCAACACCCAAGTCCAGCCGTTCAAGACCGAAGCCTTCCACAACGGCAAGTTCATCACCGTCAGCGACGAGACGCTGAAGGGCAAGTGGTCTGTGCTGATCTTCATGCCGGCCGCCTTCACCTTCAACTGCCCGACCGAAGTGGAAGACGCAGCCGACAACTACGCCGAATTCCAGAAGATGGGCGCCGAGGTCTACATCGTCACGACCGACACGCACTTCTCGCACAAGGTCTGGCACGAAACCTCGCCCGCCGTCGGCAAGGCCAAGTTCCCGCTGGTGGGCGACCCGACCCACACGCTGACCAATGCCTTCGGCGTGCACATTCCTGAAGAAGGCCTGGCCCTGCGCGGCACCTTCGTCATCAATCCGGACGGCGTCATCAAGACCGCCGAGATCCACTCCAACGAGATCGCCCGTGACGTCAAGGAAACGCTGCGCAAGCTGAAGGCCGCCCAGTACACCGCCGCCCACCCGGGTGAAGTCTGCCCGGCCAAGTGGAACGAAGGCGCCAAGACGATCGCCCCGAGCCTGGACCTCGTCGGCAAGATCTAAATGCCATTTGCAGGGAGCCCGGGAGGGCTCCTTCCTTCCGCAGAGCCTCACAGGTTCTGCTGAAAGGGCCTCCGCTTTCTACGGGGACCCTTTCAGCAGTGGCCACCCCCGCCACGCCTCAATGAAAGGAAGTCACCATGTTGGACGCCGCACTCAAGACCCAGCTCCAGGGCTATCTGGACCACGTCAAGGTCCCCTTCGAAATCGTCGCCTCGCTGGACAACTCCGCGTCCGCCGACGAGATGCGCGAACTGCTCGAAGAGATCGCCGGCATGAACGACAAGATCTCGTTCCGTGCCGACGGCGTCGACACGCGCACGCCATCGTTTCTGCTGCGCCGCACGGGCACCGAGCAAAGCCTGCGCTTCGCCGCGATCCCGCTCGGGCATGAGTTCACCTCGCTCGTGCTGGCCCTGCTGTGGACGGGCGGCCATCCGCCAAAGGTCGAGCAGGCGCAGATCGACGCCGTCAAGGCGCTCGACATCGATCTCGATTTCGAGGTCTACATGAGCCTGACCTGCCACAACTGCCCGGACGTCGTGCAGGCGCTGTCGCTGATGGCCATCCTCAACCCGCGCATCCGCACGACCGTCATCGACGGTGGCCTGTTCCAGGCCGAGGTCGAGGCGCGCGACGTCATGGCCGTGCCCAGCGTCTACCTGAACGGCGAGCACTTCATCTCTGGCCGGGTGAGTCTGGAAGAGATCGTCGCCAAGCTCGACACGGGTGCTGCTGCGCGTGACGCGAAGAAGCTCGACGCCGAGGAACCTTACGACATGCTCATCGTCGGTGGCGGCCCCGCCGGCGCTGCGGCTGCGGTTTACGCGGCGCGCAAGGGCATCCGCACCGGCGTGGCGGCCGAGCGCTTCGGCGGCCAGGTGAACGACACGCTGGGCATCGAGAACTACATCTCCGTCTCCGTGACGGACGGGCCGAAGTTCGCCGCCGCGCTGGAAGGCCACGTGAAGGACTACAAGGTCGACATCCACAACCTGCAGCGCGCGGACAAGCTCATTCCCGCTTCAGCGCCGGGCGGCCTCGTCGAGGTCGAGCTGGCCAACGGCGCGAAGCTCAAGGGCAAGACGGTCATCCTGTCGACCGGCGCGCGCTGGCGCAATGTCAACGTGCCCGGCGAAGCCGAGTACAAGAACAAGGGCGTGGCCTACTGCCCGCACTGCGACGGCCCGCTGTTCAAGGGCAAGCCGGTGGCGGTGATCGGCGGCGGCAACTCGGGTGTCGAGGCCGCCATCGACCTGGCCGGCATCGTCAGGCATGTGACGCTGATCGAGTTCGGCGCCGAGCTGCGCGCCGATGCGGTGCTCGTCAACAAGCTGAAGAGCCTGCCCAACGTCACCATCCACACCAACGCTCAGACGACCGAGTTCACGGGCACGAACGGCAAGCTCGACGGCCTGAACTACACGGACCGCGTCACTGGCGAGAGCAAGCGCGTCGACGTGGAAGGCTGCTTCGTGCAGATCGGCCTGGTGCCCAACACCGAGTGGTTGCGCGGCACGCTGGAGCTGAGCAAGCACGGCGAGATCATCGTCGACGCCAAGGGCGCCACCTCGCTGCCTGGCGTGTTCGCCGCGGGCGACGTGACGACCGTGCCGTTCAAGCAGATCATCATCGCCGCCGGTGATGGCGCGAAGGCCGCGCTGGGCGCCTTCGACTACCTGATGCGGAACTGACCCGGGGAGTGGCGGGCGCGCTCAGCGCAACGTGTAGCCGCGCCCGTCCATGCAGGCTTCCACGGCGCGCCGGAAGATGCTGGCGTCGGCCATCGCGGCCGGCTGTGTCGTGGCCCAGCGGTTGCATTCGCGCTGATCCGCTTCGAGCTGGGCGTTGCTCTGGCCGTTGCGCGGGTAGATGACCGGTTCGTCGCGGCTGGGTGCGTACACCGGCGCCACGGGCTGCGGCGCCGGCTGCGGCACGTAGACCACCTCGGGCGCCCGCTCGGCCCGGTCGGCCTGGTTCGCCAGCGCGATCAGCGGCACGGCGACGGCCAGGCCGAACACCAGCGCACCCAGGCCGGTGCCGCCATGGTGATGGTGGTGGTAGCGCTGCGGCGGGGCGTAGTAGCGCGGGCCGGCGCTGGCCACGCCCGTGGCAGCGACCAGCGTGGACACGATCAGGGTGCGGACAAGAGTTTTCACGGCAGGCTCACTCGGTTGCATCGGGTTGAACGCCAGGCTGGACCTGCTGGTTTACAGCGGCGGTCGACCAAGTTGTAACGTCACAGTGGTTTGACCGTCAACGCCAGCCGACTCCGCCACAGGCCCTCGGCGCTGTAGATCGCCAGCGCGCCCCAGATGCAGCCGAAGGCCACCAGCCGCGTCCCGTCCATCGGCTCCCTGAACAGGAAGACGCCGAGCAGGAACTGCAGCGACGGCGACACGTACTGCACGAGCCCGAGCGTCGCCAACGGGATGCGCCGCGCGCCAGCGGCGAACAGCAGCAGGCTGCCGGCCGTGACCGGGCCGGTGCCGACCAGCCAGGCCCAGTCGGCGGCCGTCTGTCCGGCCATGCTGCCGTCCTGGCTCCACCAGATCAGCCCGGCGGCGGCCAGGGGCGCGAGGATCAGTGTTTCCAGCGTCAGGCCCTCGATGGCGCCTAACGCCGCGGTCTTGCGCATCAGGCCGTAGAGCCCGAAGCTCACCGCCAGCACCAGCGCGATCCACGGCAGGCGGCCGGCGGCCACGGTCAGCCACAGCACGCCGAAGGCTGCCAGGCCGACGGCCAGCCACTGCACCGGCCGCGGCCGCTCGTGCAGCACCGCAAAGCCCAGCGCCACATTGACGAGCGGGTTGATGAAGTAGCCCAGGCTCGCATCGATGACATGGCCATGCCCCACGGCCCAGACATAGGTCAGCCAATTGATGGCGATCAACATCGCCGACACCGCGAAGCGCCGCCAGGTCGCCCCGCTGACGTCGCGCAGCCAGGCCAGGTGGCGCGTCACGAGCAGCACGACGGCGACGAAGACCAGGGACCACAGCGTGCGATGGGCGACGATCTGCAGCGCGGGCACCGCCGCGATCTGCCGGAAGTAGAGCGGGAACAGATCCCAGCTGAGATAGGCGCCGAGGGCGTAGAG
>SEEY01000825.1 GCA_004211235.1 Rubrivivax sp. | reverse complement strand
GTGTAGATGCGCCGCGTCGGCAGCCGCTGCGGCATCGCCGCGAGGAACTTGTCCGTCACCGCGTTCTGGGCCGAGACCCAGGCCTTGGTCTCGGCGCTGTTGTCGTCTTCGAGCCAGCGGTAGGGGTCGGCGACGTTGCTGCCGTGATAGGCGTCGACCTGATCGATCTTGCGGGTGGCGGGGTAGGCCAGGGGCTGGGCTTGCGCCGTCACCAGGCCGCCGACGGTCATGGCGGCCAGAGGGAGCAAAAGCTTCATCGGGGGAATCCTTGTGGGAATGAATGGGACGAAACCCGGACATTTTCCCCTGGACCCGGCCGCGGGTGATTCGTCATGGCGACGCACCCGCCCAACGAAAACGGCCCGCCGGCAGGGTACCGGCGGGCCGCATCGCACACCCGGCCGCAGCAGCGGCCGAGAGGCGTCAGTGCGTCAGTGGGTCAGCGCGTAGGTGACCGCCTGCTGGGCCATCATCAGACCGTACCCGGCGTCGCGGTCGACGCCGGCGCCGCGGATGTCAAGCGCGGTCTGGCGCAGGGCCTCGAGGATCTGCGCCCGGGTGTAGTCAGGCCGTGCCGACTTGATCAACGCAGCAATCGCCGCGGCGTGGGGCGCCGCTGCAGACGTGCCGAAGAAGGGCAGGAAACCGGGCGTCTTCGTCGACACGCCATCGGCAGCGGAGAAATCCGGCTTCGCGAGCGTGACGCCGCCGTTCGACGCGAACAGGTAGTTGCCCGGCGTGACCGCCGTGCCGTCCGCATTGAAGAAGATCTTGCGCGGGCCGTCGGAGCTGAAGGTCTCGGTGGGGTTGGCCGCACCGCCCGTGAAGGGCCGCGTGCCGGTGCGGGCACTGTTCCAGTACGTCGCCGCCAGCGTCGTCGTGCTGGCGCCGGCGTTGTGGCCGAAGGTGGCGCCGGCGGTGCCGATGGACAGGGCACCACGCTGGGTGTCCAGGTGCAGTGCCCGCGGCTGGGCGCTGGCCTTCTTGGCGATGACGATGCGGCTGTTGGCCGGCCAGCCTGCCTCGCGGTAGCACGCCTCTTCCGGCGTGGAACCGGCGCCGGTCTGGGTGTCGGTGGATGCGCAGAGGACTGTCGTGCCGGCGGCGTTCAACAGGAACATGTCGTAATCGTTGGACGAATTGCCCAGCGGGTCGGACCACTTCGTGCTGATGTAGATCGTCGAGCCTGTCAGGACGTTGTAGTCCTGCACACCGCCAAAGCGATGCAGCGTGTACCCGGCGGGCAGAGGCGCGGCACTGGCCGACCCGGCAGCAAAGTCGCCTTCCCAGGTGCCCGACGTGCCAGACGTCAGGTTGCCGCTGTTGCCGGCCGACGAGAAGTAGATGGCGCCATTGGCCACCACCTGGTTGACGGCCACCGCGATCTCATCGTCCTGGAACACGCCTTCGTCGAAGTAGGTGATGTCGTCGACGATGATGTCGCAGTGGTAGACATCGCGCAGCATGCGGATGTTGTCGGCGAAGCTGGTCGGTCCGTTGAAGGCCGTTGCATAGAAGAGCTTGGCGCCGGGTGCCAGGTCATGCACGATTTCCATCATCGCGCTGCCTTCGCTGCTGCCCGGATTGCCCGACTGGCCCGGCAGGACGACGGTGTCGGCAGGAAGGTCGCCCGAAGCGATGAGCGCAGGAAGCGCATCGACGGAATCGGACAGCACGCCCACGCGCACACCAGAGCCGTCGTAGCCACCGGTCACGACCGAATTGGCCCGGTGGCTGATGTAGCCCTGGGATGTCAGGGCACCCGCGTTGGTGCGGGCCATCGGCGCGGCGGCCACGCGCTGAACGTCCGAGCGCTGAGCCAGCTGTTCAACCGCACCGACCGGCACGCTGGCCTGGACGGTCCCCTTGCCCGCATGAG
>SEEY01000824.1 GCA_004211235.1 Rubrivivax sp. | reverse complement strand
GTATGGCTGCAGCGCCTGCGGCAGGTAGGCGAACAGCTCGGCGCCGGTCGCAGCGTCGAACGCATGCAGCATGCCGTCGTTCGTTTGAAGGTAAACCGTTGCCGGGCGGCGGCTGGCCGCGCTCCTGAACGCGGCCTGGCGCATGTCGTCGACAGGCATTGCCGGCGGGACGAACAGCGGCGCACCGGCCACCGTGGCGCCCAGCAGGCTGCGGCGCGGCCGCAGCCTGCCCCCTGCCCGGCCCGCCTCCATCGCACGCTCGCCGCGCAGGTAGTCCAGGCGCTGCCGTGCCGGCACGCCCATGCCGTCATCCGCCAGCAGCGCACGCTGCGCCGGATCCAGCGCCTGCCATTCGAGCGGAATGGTGCGCAACCGCGTACCGTCCTGCTGCGCGGTGAATAGCTGGCGTGTTCCCGGGTCGCGCGCATCGAGCAGGGTCGCGGCATTCCACAAGGGTTGCGCGGCGATCACTGGCCGGCCTGCCGCATCGCGCTGCAACGGATAGGCAGCAAGTTCGCCTTCCAGGCCAGCGGCGCCCGCCGTGGCCTGGTACAGCATGTTGCCGGCGGAATCGGTGACGACCGCCACACAGGCGCCGGCACGGGCCAGTTCGGCGGCGCTGGCCAGCTTCAGCACCGGCATGGCCGGTGCGCCGTGGGCGGCGGCCAGCAGCATGGCCGGCAGGAAGCGGCGCATGCTAGGGCGCCCCGCCGCGGCGGTACCACGCCTGCAGCAGCACGCGAGTGCCCTCCTGCGTGCCGAAGCCCATTGCGCTGATGCGGTAGAGGCGGTCGCTGGCGGCAAGGTCGGCTGCGGCGCCGGCGCGCCGGTCGGCAAAGGATTCGATCAGGTAACGCGGCAGGCGCTGCTGCAAGGGGCCGTCGCCGGCCTGCATGGCCTGGCCGGTAAACTGCCCATAGGCAGCGGTGTGGCCGTTTGCCGCGGTGCCGTCGGCGAAGTCAATTCGCTGCCAGGCAGCGCCCGCGGCCTGGCCATCGCACAGCCCGCGCAGGACGCCGGCCTTCCCGCAGCCAACCGGAAAACGCGGCGCGGCCATGGCGAACAGCGCGCCCCGCGGCGTGTCCGGTCCTTGTTCCATGTCCAGCTGCGCGTCGAGCAGTGCCGCTTCCGCAGCCTGGAATGCCAGCGCACGGTCGCGGTCGTTGCGCGCTGCCCGCTCGTCCTGCAGCGCAATCCGCGCACCGGACATGCCGAGGAGCGCGGCGACGACGGTGATCAGCATGCACATCAGCAGGGCAGCGCCGCGGCAGCGCTTCACGATCCCGATTCCTTCCGGTTGCGCAGGAATACGGTGGCCGCATATATTCGCCGCGGCAGGCCGCGGCTCGCAAGCGGCAGCTGGGCTTCCTCTAGGCGCACGCCGCGGTCAGCGGCATCAACATGGCCGGCGCCGAACAGGTCGTAGCGACGCGAGCGCATCGGCCCGGGATAAGACCCCCGCACCAGCATGGCCAGCTTCACCGCCGACACGCGCCGCCATCCGTCGGGCTCGGCGGCAACGGCGCTGGCGGCGAGAAAACGGCGCGGCGCGTTGCCGCCGTCATCGGCGTCGAGCCCGTAAAGGACCTGGAAGGCTTCGACGCCGCGCACCAGCGCCTCCGCGTTCCAGCCGCTGCCGGCCCGGTATTTGCAGCGCAGTTCCGGCTCGCCGGTGCCGTCGTTGGCGATGTAGAAAATGCTCCATCCGGCACCGGGCATGTCGGCCGGCACGCTGGCGCCGGCGCAGTTCGTCATCGCCGTGTCGCCACTGCCGCCGGCGTTGCCGTCGAAGCGCAATGCCAGCACGTCGCTGCCATTGACCGTCGTGCCGTAAGGCCCGTCGATGGCATCCGACGCCTCTTTCAGCGACCGTGCGTCC
>SEEY01000823.1 GCA_004211235.1 Rubrivivax sp. | reverse complement strand
CCTTCTTTTTGAGCGACCAAAAAGAAGGCAAAAAGTCGCCCCTGCTCCGTCGCCCCTCTGCGAGGGGTTCCCTGCGATGCTCGAACGCCGAGGCCCGCACGGAACTCGCTTCGCTACGCGCCGCTCAGACAGCCGTGCGGAGTCAGTTGACGAAGTGCGCTGCGCGCACGCCTCGGCGTTCTGCGCTTCTCGGCTCCTCCAAAGGGGTGTGAAGGAACAGCCGAACAGCCCAACAGCCGCGACAGCCGACAGCCAGGCCCGAAAGTCGTTCGCCGCGAGGTGTTTCGTATGCCCCCTTTTAGCCCTGCCGAGCAGCGGAAGGCCTTGAGGGCGTGCGCGAAGCGCACTTCAAGAACTGACTCCGTGCGGTTGTTTGACCGCAGCGTAGCGAAGGGAGTTCCGCACGGGCCCTCAAGGACTGAGCAGCGCAGGGAACCCGCAGCGAAGCGAAGGGCGGGGCGGTCAGCGGGGAGCTCTTTGGTTACTTTCTGGCGGCCCAGAAAGTGACTCGCCCGCCGGGGCGAAATCCCGGCACGGGCCTCGGCGGCAAGCCAGCGCAGCCTCATCGCAACCGCTTCAGCGAGCGCGCTTCTTGGCCGCTGCAAAAGGGATGTGAGGGAACAGCCAAATCCGATTGACCGGGCGCCAAGTAGCATGCCCCGACCATGAGCCGCACCACACCATTTCCATCGCCCCGGGTCAACCGCCGCGTCGCACTTGGCGGCCTCCTCGCCAGCGCCACGGCCCATGGCCTCCCGGCGGCACCCTACCAACTCCAGCCCGATCTCATCGTCGCCAAGGACGGCTCCGGCCACTTCACGTCCGTCCACGCCGCGCTGCAATCCATCCCCAGGGACAACCGCGAGCGCCGCATCGTGCTGGTCCGCGACGGCATCTACGAAGAACACGTCCGCGTCGACGCCGCCTACGTGACGCTGCGCGGCGAGAGCCGCCACGGCACGCGCATTGCGCTCGACCGCCCGGCCAGCGCGCTCAAGGACGACATCGGCACGGCGGTGCTCAACATCGCGTCGACGGCGCATGACTTCGTCGCCGAGAACCTCACCATCCACAACACCGTCCAGGCCGCCGGCCCGCATGCCTTCGCGGTGCTGGGGCGAGCCGACCGCAGCATCATCCAGAACGCCGACATCCTGAGCCGCGGCGCCGACACGCTGTCGCTGTGGCGCCAGGGCAAGTCGCGCGAAGAGGCCGGCCTGTCCAGCGGCCCTGGCGCCACGCCGCTGACGGAGGACGGCGGGCGCTACTACCACCGTGGCCTGCGCGTCATCGGCTCGGTGGACTTCGTCTGCCCGCGCGGCTGGTGCTACATGTCGGACTGCGACATCGAGCAGGTCTACCCCAAGGCGGAAGCCGCGTTCTGGCACGACGGCGGCAATGGCAACAACGCCGACAAGAAGTTCGTCATTCACCGCACGCGCGTCGACGGCCCGCCCGACTTCTTCCTCGCCCGCGCCCACCGCGACGCGCAGTTCTTCTTCGTCGACTGCACGTTCACCGAACGGCTGCGCGACCAGCCGCCCTACCTCGTCCACTACCCGCTCGACGGCGGCGTGCCGACCGAGAAGGACATCGCCGCCAACGAGAAGATCGCGCGGGAGACGCGTTTTGGCGTGCGCAGCTACTTCGTCAACAGCCATCGTGCGGGCGGCGACTTCGCCTGGCTGGCCGACAACCTCGCGCAGGCCGCAAGCGCGCCACAGGCCGCGGACATCACGGCCAAGTGGACCTTCGCCGGCACCTGGGACCCGGAGAGCCGCCAGGGGCCGCGTGCGATGGCTGTGCGCGTGCAGGGCGGGCGTTGCGAAGTGGAGTTTGACCGGCTCGTCACCGTCAAGGGCGAGCCGCAGGTCCACTT
>SEEY01000822.1 GCA_004211235.1 Rubrivivax sp. | reverse complement strand
CATGGCAGCGGCCCTGCCGGCCGAGGCCACCTGCCGGACCGGCCTGCTGCCCTTGCTGGACGCCGAGGTGCGCGCCTCCACCGACACCCAGGTCGCCAGCGGCCCGGACCTCGCCTCGCAGGTGCTGTGCTTCCGCCAGGCCGGCGTGCTGCCCGGCGTGCTGGGCGATACCGAGAAGCTCTGGGGCGGCAAGCTGTTGCCCACGACGCTGGGCCGCTGCGACTTCAGCACACCCGACCCCATTTGCCGCGTCAGCTTCGTCTACCGCACCAGCGCCGGCCTGCGGCGGCTGCTCGGCATCGAGCAGGTGGCCGTGAAGCACGCCGACGGCTGGAAATTCCTCGGCAACCGGCTGGAAGTGCAAGCACGGGCCAATGCCCGCCTCGTCATGCAGCGCCGCGTCGACGGCATCACGGCCAGCACGCCGGCGGCGGCCGACATCTTCAAGCGTTACCTGGACATCGCCATTCCGGTCATCGGCGATCTGCAATGCGCCCGCGCCAGCCAGAAGGACGCCACCGGCGCCGACGTGCCGCTCGCCTTGTTCAAGAAACATGGCAGCGGCCGGTACCTCAGCCTGTGGACCCTGCTGGACGGCTCACCCAGCCTCAACCCGGCCAGCGGCGGCACGCAGGCGGCCGACGTCATCGCCCTGCCCGTGCGCGCCGGCGCGGCCGGCGAGGCCATTGCCCGCAACTTCGCGCGCGCTGGCCGGACGCTCAAGATCGAACTCTTCAGCGACAGCGCCTGCGGCACGCCGATGGGGGGCGCGGACGGTGGCAGCATCAGCATCGACGTGGATGGCCAGTTGCCCATGACGACCGCCGGCGCCGCCGGCCAGCCCTGGCCGGCGCTCGCCGCTCCGACCCAGCTGGCGGACCTGAAGGGCGCGGTGGCCGCCAAGGTCAACTACGGCCCGACCTGGACTTTCCCGCGCGCCGACGTCTCGGTCGACCGCATCCAGTTCTGCACGCTGGACGCGAACTGCGGCAACAAGCTGATCGAGCTGGAGCTGTCCGGCACGGCCACCGCCGCGGCGCTGGTGGTGCCTGTCGGCAACCAGGCGCTGGCCATCAAGGACTACAAGCTACTGCGCCTGACCGGCCGCGCGGGCGACGGCCTGGTGCTGCAGCTGGACGCCGCGTCCTGCGGCAACCAGGTGGCCGGCTCGCCCTGCTAGCTCGCACCTTGGCTGGCTACCGCTTGGGCAGCGGGTAGCTCGCCAGGCTGGCGTAACCCTGGCTCGACACGGCCTGCACGCCGAAGACGACGTTGTCCTTGGACACCGGCAGCGTCACGCGCGTGGCCCTGCCCACATCCTTGGACTGCTGCCAGGCCGCTGCGCCGGTCTCCCGCCAGACGATGCGGTAGCCGGCCACTGCGGGGTCATCGCTGGCCGTCCATTCGAGCGTCGAGTCGTTCGTCAGCCCGCTGGCATCGAGCTTCACGTTCTTCGGCGGGGCGGGCGCCCACGCCAGCGTGGCCAGGCCGGCGAGATTGGCACGCGCCACATCGGCGACGAAAGCGAAATCGACGAACTCGGGCAGGTCGCCGTAGACGACACCGTTTTCCGTCCGGGGATTCTGGTGCTGGTGGGCGAAGTTCTCGAAGGGCTCGCTGAAGCGCACCGCCGCGTAGCCGCGCTCCAGGAAGGGGATGTGGTCGCCACCGCGCAGATAGCGGTCGCGGCGCGGGATGAGCTGCACCGTGAAGCCGGGCATGGCGGCCTCGGCGGCGGCCTTGAGATGCCGGCCGAGCTGATGGGTCGGCAGATCCTCGCCGCCGCCCGCCTGCAGCAACGGGATCAGCTCGGCCTGCATCGCCGCGAAAGCCCGCTGATCCGCGGCATTGGGTGGCTGGTTGGCGTTGGCCTTCATCAGC
>SEEY01000821.1 GCA_004211235.1 Rubrivivax sp. | reverse complement strand
TCGGCCTCGTGCTGTCCGGCGGCGGTGCCCGCGGGCTGGCCCACATCGGCGTGCTGCGCGTGCTGGAGGAGATGAAGATTCCGGTCGACCTGATCGTCGGCACCAGCATGGGCGCTGTCGTCGGCGGCGCCTATGCGTCCGGGCGCAGCGTGGACGAACTCGAGGCGCTCGTGAAGAGCGCCAACTGGAACGCCATCCTGGCCGACCGGCCCGCGCGCGAGCGCCTGGCCATCCGCCGCCGCGAGGACGACGAGCGCCTGCCATCGCGCATCGAGTTCGGCTTCAACCTGGAGCGCGGCGCCATGCTGCCGGGCGGTGCGGCCGGCAACGGCCAGCTGGAGGCCACGCTGACCTCGCTGCTGCCCGCGACGCGCACCGACGACCCGCTGCGCAAGCTGCCCATCCCGTTTCGCGCCGTGGCCACCGACCTGCTTTCCGGCGCCATGCTGGACCAGGCCGACACGCCGCTGTTCGAGGCACTGCGCGCGTCCATGGCGGTGCCCGGCGTGTTCGCGCCGCTGCGCGTCAACGGCCGGCCGCGAGTGGACGGCGGCCTGGTGCGCAACCTGCCCATCGACCTGGCGCGCCAGCTCGGCGCCGACATCGTCATCGCCGTCAACGTCGGCACGCCGCTGCTGGAAGAACGCGAGATCACCAGCGCCGTGATGGTCGCCAACCAGATGCTGCAGATCCTGACCGAGCAGAACGTGCAGCGTTCGCTGCGCGAGCTGCAGGCGCAGGACGTCGTCATCGACCCCGATCTGGGGGCCATGGGCTTCATGGACTTCTTCCGCGCCGACGAGGCCATGGCCACCGGCCGCCGGGCCGCGCTGGCGGCCGGCGAGCGCCTGGCTCATCTCAGCGCCCCGGCGGACCATGACGTGCTGCAGGCCCGCCGCCTGGGCACGCCCGAATCCGCCCTGCCGCCGCTGCCGCTGGGCGAGGTGAAGATCAGCGGCACGCGCCGCCTCAATGCCGAGGCGCTGCGGGCCGAGCTGGCCCTGCAGCCGGGCGATGCCGTCAGCCGCGCCGACCTGACGCGCGCCGTCGAACGCCTGGATGGCACCGGCGACCTGGAGCGCATCGAGGCCGACATCGACGACCGCGACGGCCGGCGCAATGTCGAGTTCAAGCTCACCGAGGCCGACTGGGCTGCCAGCCGCGTGCGCCTGGGGCTGGAGCTGTACAGCAACTTCGCCGACGCCAACAGCTACTCCCTCGTGGCGATGCACGTGGCCAACTGGCTCAACCCCTGGGGCGCGGAGCTGCGCAGCGTCGCGCGCCTGGGCTCGTCGCGCGGCCTCAACACCGAGTTCTATCAGCCGCTCGGCCCCGGCTCGCGCTGGTTCGCCAGCGCCAAGCTCAGCTACGCCGCAGGCAGCAACGACGTGTTCGACCAGGGCCAGCGCGCGCTGCGCCTGTCCAGCAGCCTGACCAGCGCGCAGCTCGAACTCGGCCACCGCGTCGCCGGCCTGGGCGACCTGCGCTTGGGCATCGGCAAGCTGCGCGCGGATGACGAGGTGGTGCTGCCCGTCACCGCCGGCGCGCGACGCTCCCAGACCTACGGCCAGCAGTACATCGAACTGCACACCGACTCGCTGGATTCGCTCGCCTTCCCGAGCCGCGGCCAGTGGACGACGGCGCGCATCGAATGGCTGCATCCGCGCGGCGAGAGCAGCGTCATCAACGCGTCGCTGCTCGGCCTGTCCGCCTTCCGCCTCGGCGAGTGGGCCGGCCAGCTCTACGGCGAGTTCGCCCATGCCGAGCGCGGGCAGGCGCGTTCGCTCGGTGGCTACCTGCGCCTGTCGGGCACGCCGGACGGCTCGCTGCTCGGCGAGAACATGGTGCTGGCCCGAGTCGTCATGGCGCGGCGCATCGGCGAG
>SEEY01000124.1 GCA_004211235.1 Rubrivivax sp. | reverse complement strand
GCAGGGCGCCCTGCGCCAGGTCGTCGTTGCAGAAGAAGATGGCGTCGGTATCGGGCGCTTCCTGCAGCACGCGCGCCAGCAGCTGGCCACCCAGCGCCGAAGAAGACGGCTCGGGGCTGAGCACCTGGCGCACGTCACCCGCCAGGCCGGCAGCCTGCATCGCCGCGAGATAACCCTCGCCGCGCTGCAAGGTGCGCGGGTCGAGCTGGGCGGCGACGTAGGCGACGTGGCGACGGCCGCTGTCCAGCAGATGCTGCGTGATGGCGCGGCCGGCCTCGCGCTGCGAAAAGCCGACGCTGTGGGTGCCGGGTTCGCTGGCCAGCTCCATCACGTGCACGCACGGCAGGCCGCTGCCGTCGATCAATGCAGCGGCGGCGGGGCTGCGCTCCAGGCCGGTCAGGATCAGGCCGGCCGGCCGGTGCGACAGGAAGCTGCGCAGCACGGCCTCTTCCTCGTTGGCATCGTAATGCGTCACGCCGATGAGCATCTGGAAGCCCGCCGCCGTCAGGCAGCGCTGCAGTGCGTCGAGCAATTCGACGAACACCGTGTTGCTGAGGGCGGGAATGAGTACCGCCACGTGCGAGCTGCGGCTGGACGCGAGCGCGCGCGCTGCCGGGTCAGGCACGTAGCCCAGCTGTGCCACGGCCGCCTGCACCCGCTCGACGAGTTCGGCGGCCACCGCGCGCTCCCCGCGCAGCGCCCGCGACACGGTGATCGGGCTGACGCCGGCGGCCTGCGCCACGTCGGCCAGGGTCACGCGACCGGTGGCACGTGTGCGTCTTGGAGAGGTGGCTGACGTCGTCTTGCGGCTCGGCATGCGTACATGGTATCCCCCATATCGCGCCGTGATTTCGATGCCTAGGATAGCGCAATCCCGAATCGCAGCATCTTTCGGCCGAGCTGTTCAGGCCAAGAGTAATGCAGAGACGGGCGCGTTTCAACTTTGCGTCCTTCGGTTTTTTTTAAGCTTCCGGGACAGCGCTATCCGATAAACAACGTTTGTTTAGCGAATACCGGCTCGACGACCACAAGGCAGGGGCCCACCCTGCCAACTTCAGGAGACCTTCCATGCAATTTCCCGCTTCCAAGACGCTGATCCACCTCGCGGCGCTTGGCGCCTGCGCCAGCCTCGCGCTGTCCGCGCATGCGCAAACCAGCCCCGCGCCGGCCTCTGCGCCGGCCGCGCAGCAGGACGCTCCCGCGAGCAACGAGAGCAGCGTGCTGAACACCGTCGTGGTCACCGGCTCGCGGATCTCTCAGCGTGGCTTCACCCAGCCCACGCCGACGACCAGCCTGGTGGCCGCCGATCTCGAGAAGTCCGCCCAGCCCAACCTCTTCAACACGCTGGTCGAACTGCCCGCGTTGCAAGGCAGCACGGGCCGCACCACCTCCACCTTCAGCACCAGCAGCGGCGTGCAGGGCCTCAGCTCGCTGAGCCTGCGCGGCCTCAGCCCGATCCGCACGCTGACGCTGCTCGACGGCCAGCGTGTCGTACCCGCCAATGTGACGGGCGTGACCGACGTCAGCCAGTTCCCGCAGCTGCTCATCACGCAGGTCGACGTCGTCACCGGCGGCGCCGGTGCGTCCTACGGCTCCGACGCCGTTGGCGGCGTCGTCAACTTCATCACCGACAAGCGCTTCACCGGCTTCAAGGCCAACATCGAAGGCGGCCAGACGAACTACGGCGACGACCAGAACGCCACGCTGCAGGGCGCCTGGGGCCGCAGCTTCTTCAACGACCGTGCGCACCTGATCGTCAGCGCCGAGTACGTGCGCGAGAAGGGCGTGCCCTCGCCCCGCTTCGGCGGTGCCGGCGCCAACGGCCGCACCTGGTTCCAGAACCCGGCCTTCCAGGTTCGCTCCCTCGGCAGCACCACCGACGGCAAGCCGCAGATCTACGACATCCGCAACGCGCAGCAGTTCCAGTACGCCAAGTACGGCCTGATCACCAACGGACCGCTGCAGGGCACGGCCTTCGGCAAGGACGGTGCGCCTTCCAAGTTCGTCTACGGCTCCAACGGCGTGCCCACGGGCACCGGCGCAGTCACGAACTGCATCACCCCCTTCTGCGTCGGCGGTGACCTCGCCGGCACGGTTGGCGGCGGCACCTCCATGGGCATGGACCTGAAACGGCAGGTCTTCTACACGCGCGGCAGCGTCGACCTCAACGACGACGCGGAGCTGTACTTCACCGTCAACCTCGCCAAGGTGGACGCGCGCTTCAACCCCAACCCGGGCGCCGCCAAGAACGACAACCTGACCATCCAGTGCGACAACCCCTACCTGCCGGCGTCCATCCAGCAGGCCTGCGTGGCCAACAACATCACGAGCTTCAAGTACGGCACGGCCAATGGTGGCGTCGAGAAGGACATCGAGGTCAACCCGGTGCGCGAGCAAAAGCGCTTCGTCATCGGCAGCAACGGCAAGTTCGACGTCGGCGGCAAGACCTGGACCTATGACGGCTACTTCGAGCACGGCATCAACGACATCGACATCAGCGTCGCCAACATGATGCTGAACCCGCGCTACAACGCCGCCATCGACGCCGTGCGCAATTCGTCCGGCCAGATCGTCTGCCGCAGCGCCGCTGCCGTGGCCTCGGGTTGCGTGCCGCTCAACATCATCGGCGACGTCAAGCAGGACCCGGCGGCCATCGCCTATGTCTTCCCGGCCAACGGCCCGCACCAGCTGTCGCGCCAGCGCCAGACCGTGGCCAGCGTCAGCTTCAACGGCCAGCCCTTCTCCAACTGGGCCGGGCCGGTGGCGGTGGCCTTCGGCGCCGAGGCCCGCAAGGAAAGCTACTGGGTCACCGGCGACCCCTACGGCAACGGCGTCTTCCCCGCCACGCCCAATACCGCCCAGTACCCCGCCGATCCGGTGCTGAACACCACCGTGGGCAACAACTGGTTCGCCGGCAACTATCACGCCGCCTCGGGCGCCTACAACGTCGAGGAAGCCTTCCTGGAGCTGAACGCGCCGATGTTCAAGTCCGCCACGCTCGGCGAGATCAACTTGAACGTGGCCGGCCGCCACACCGAATACAGCACCGCCGGCGGCATCAACAGCTGGAAGGTCGGCTCGACCTGGAAGACCGGCATCGACGGCCTGCGCCTGCGCGCCGTGGCCTCGCGCGACGTGCGCGCGCCCAACCTGTCGGAGCTCTATGCCGCGCCGGTGGTCATCAACCAGAACGTCAACTTCCAGGGCAGCACCTTCACGGCCCAGCAGCGCACCGTCGGCAACACGGCGCTGCGCCCCGAACTGGCCAACAACAAGGTGGTCGGCATGACGCTGAGCCAGCCCACCTGGGCGCCCGGCTTCAGCGCGTCCATCGACTACTTCGACATCAAGGTGAAGGACGTCATCTCCACGTTCTCGATCCAGCAGGAGGTCGACCTCTGCGTGGCCGGCAACCAGGTGTTCTGCGCCGCCATGGACCTCGTCAGCCCGACGAAGTTCGTCACCCTGCAGGCCTTCAACCTGGCGAAGCTGCGCAACAAGGGCGTGGACATGGAAGCGCTCTACCGCTTCAGCCTCGCCGGCATCAACATGCCGGGCAAGCTGACGGTGCGTGGCCTGGCGACGTACACCAAGAGCTTCCTGACGGACTCCGGCGTCGTCGGCACCATCCCGGCCGAAAGCGCCGGCGTCAACCTGGGCAACACGCCCAAGTGGAAGACCCAGTTCTCGCAGACCTGGGAGACCGACAACGCCAGCCTGACCCTCGGCCAGCGCTGGATCAGCGACGGTGTCTACAGCAGGGAATTCATCGAGTGCCAGACCAACTGCCCGGTCTCGACGCCCACGCACCAGACCATCGACAACAACCAGATGAAGGGCGCCTTCTACTGGGACCTGGGTGGCAGCTACAAGCTGAACAAGAACGTCAGCCTGTACTTCAAGATCGACAACGTCACCGACGTCGCTCCGCCTGCAGCGCCGTCCACCAACACGAGCTACGGCGTCAACCCGGCGCTGTTCGACGTGCTGGGCCGGCAGTACCGCGCCGGCGCCCGGCTGACGTTCTGATGGCGTGAGCGGTTAACCTCGGGCGACACCTGCCCGAGGACCTTCACGCATGACGACGACGACCGACGACGGCCTGCAACTGCACCTGCGCCACTGGCCGGCCGCTGCGCCGGCACGTGGCCAGGTGCTCATCGTGCACGGCCTGGGCGAGCACATCGAGCGCTATGCCCACGTCGCCGCCGCGCTGAATGCCGCCGGCTGGGAAGCACGCGGCTGGGATCACCGCGGCCACGGTCACAGCGACGGCAAGCGCGGCGACATCCCCGACCACGACGCGTTGCTGCGCGACACGGCGCGCGTCATCGATGCGGTGCGCAAGCCCGGTCATCGCTTCGTGCTGCTCGGCCACAGCATGGGCGGCGCCATCGCGGCGCGCTTCGCGGCGGAGGCCCTCTCCACGAATCCGGCACCGTGGAGCCGGCCGCTCGACGGGCTGGTGCTGTCGTCTCCGGCGCTCGACGCCGGCCTCTCGGGCGCCCAGAAGCTGGCGCTGGCGCTGGCCGAAAACCTCGCCCCAGGACTGGCCGTCAGCAACGGCCTGAAGCCGTCATGGATCAGCCGCGATCCTGCCGTCGTGCAGGCCTACCAGGACGACCCGCTGGTGCACGACCGCATCACCGCGCGCACGACGCGTTTCATCATCGACGCCGGCGAGCGCGCCATCGCCGACGCGCCGCGCTGGCAGTTGCCGACACTGCTGATGTGGGCCGGCAGCGACCGCTGCGTCGCCCCGCGCGGCAGCGAAGCCTTCGCGGCCGCAGCGCCCGCCAACGTGCTGGCCACGCGACCCTGGCCGACGCTGTATCACGAGCTCTTCAACGAGCCGGAGAGGGCCGACGTGATCGGCGTGCTCACCGAGTGGCTGAATCGCTGATCTGGTCGAGGCGATCCACCACCAGCTCCAATCGCAGCAGCGGGTTGTCCATCGCCATCAACCGCTGGCGGTCGTCCGATGCCATCGGCAGGAGCTCCGCCCAGCGGTTGGCCAGCCAGCCGGCGTCGTCCCAGGCATAGGGCGGCTGCAGCGGCAGTTCTTCCGGCGCGGCGCGCTCGCGCCAACCCGTCAGCAGCTCCTGAAGCTGGCGCCCGGCGGAGCGCAGATCGTCCGGCACCGGCACGGCGCTGTCATCGGCCAGAGCCTCCAGTTCGCCCACCCACAGGCCATGGCTGAGGCAGCGTGAGCTCCGCAGCCGGAAGCGCTGCGCGCCCCGCGTGCGGAGGTTGATCAGCCCGGGCTGCTCATGCTCGAAGTGCTCGATGCGCGCCAGCGTGCCGACCTCATGAAAGGCCTCGCGCCGGAAGCCCTCACCAGCACGCTGGCGCACCTCCTGCCCCGACGTCAACGCGACGACACCGAAGGGCTGGCCCTGGGCATGGCAGCGCTGCACCATGTCGAGGTAGCGCGGCTCGAAGATGCGCAGCGGCAGGTAGCCGCCGGGAAAGAGCACCGAGCGAAGCGGGAAGAGCGGGGTCTCGACGGCCATGAGATCAACGTGTCTTTTCGGCAATGCGCTGGCGGATCAGCGGCAGCACGGCCAACGCCGCGTCGCGCCCGGCCTGGATGGCGCGGCGGCGCGCCGTGAAGTCGCCGCTCGCGACGCCGTCCAGCCGCGGCCGGATCAGCACATCCGCGTCCCGCAGCTCGAAGCTGTTGATGCTGCGGCCCATGATGGAGAAGGTCTGCATCAGCATGCGGAAGGCATCCATCGGCGGGTCCTTCTCGGGCGGGGACGTGATGTCCACGGCCACCACGAGCTGCGCACCCATTTCGCGCGCAAAGCGCACCGGCACCGGTGACACCAGGCCGCCGTCCACATACTCGCGCTGGCCGATCTTGACCGGCTGGAACACTGCCGGCACCGCGCTGGACGCACGCACCGCCGTGCCCGTGTCCCCGCTGCGGAACAGGATGGCGGAGCCGTCGGCCAGATCGGTGGCGACGATGCCCAGCGGCACGGCCATCTGCTCGATGCCCTTGCCGCCGGTCTTGTCGCGCACGAAGCGGGCAAGCGCCTCGCCGCGGATCAGGCCCCGCAGCGGGAAGGACCAGTCAGTGATCGCCCCCTCGTCCATGCCCTCGGCCAGCGTCTGCATCTCCTTGCCGTTGCGGCCCGAGGCGTAGATGGAAGCGATCAGGCTGCCGGCCGAGGTGCCGGCAACGAGGTCGACCTTGATGCCGTTCTCCTCCAGTACCTGGATCACGCCGATGTGCGCAAAGCCGCGCGCCGCACCGCCACCGAGCGCGAGGCCGACGCGCGGTGGTTTCGGGATCGTCTTGACGATGGGGGTCGGGTCGGGTGCCGGCGCAACGATGACGGGCGGCGGCGCGGTGGACAGCACCGAACAGGCGGCCAGCGTCGCAGAAGCCAGCAGCAGCGCCGCGGCACGTGCGCAGCGCCGGGCCGCGCCGGGCGCGGCACGGCGCGGAATCTCACTGGTGGCTCGCGCGGGCAGTTCGGCCGACGGAAAAGGGAACAGGCTCATGTCGCGGGCGGCTGCGCCGCCGAATGGTTGCCCGTGCAACTCTAGCTGCGTCCCGCCGCCTGAAAGACCGCCATGTCGTGCACCAGCTGCTGGGCCTGTTCACGCAGGCTGGTGGCCGCTGCCGCCACCTGCTCCACCAGCGCAGCGTTCTGCTGGGTCGCCTGATCCATGGCCTGCACGGCAGCACCGACCTCGCCGACGCCGGCGGCCTGCTGCGCGCTGGCGGCGCTGATCTCGCCCATGATGTCGGTGACGCGGCGGATGCTGCCCACCAGTTCGTCCATCGTGCTGCCGGCGCGCGCCACCAGTGCCGAGCCCTGCTCGACCCGATCGACGCTGGTGCCGATCAGCGTCTTGATCTCCTTGGCTGCTTCTGCCGAGCGCTGTGCCAGGCTGCGCACCTCGCTGGCCACCACGGCGAAGCCGCGCCCCTGCTCACCGGCGCGCGCCGCTTCAACGGCGGCGTTCAGCGCCAGGATGTTGGTCTGGAAGGCAATGCCGTCGATGACGCCGATGATGTCGCCGATCTTGCGCGAGCTTTCATTGATGCCGGTCATCGTGCTCACCACCTGGCTGACCACCTCGCCGCCCTGCACCGCCACGGCACTGGCACTGAGGGCCAGCTGGTTGGCCTCACGGGCATTGGCGGCGGCCTGCTGGACGGTGCTCGTCAACGTGACCATGTTGCTGTGCGTGCGCTGCAGATTGGCCGCGGTCTGTTCGGTGCGCTGGCTGAGGTCATGGTTGCCGTCCGCGATCTCGCTGCTCGAGTGCTCCACGCCCGAAGCGCCGACACGCACGGCCGCCACCGCCGCGTCGATGCGCGCCAGCATCGCGACGAAGGCCTGGCCGCCCTCGGTGTGAGTCGGCGTGGCCGCCAGGTCCAGGCGGATGCGGCCGTCGGCCTCCACCTGACGCACCAGTGCGGTCAGTTCCTCGCCCTCCAGCGCCGCGCCGCGCATATTGCGCGCCAGCACCACTTCAACACCGGCCTGGATGACGACGTAGACGGCATGCAGGACAACCCGGCCGAAGTCCGCCTGCGTCGTGCAGAACAGGCCGAGCCCGGCCGCCTGTAGCCGATCGAAGGCGATGTGGTGCACAGCAAACAGCGCTGCGCCGAACAGGATCACGGTCCAGTCCAGATAGACCAGCAGGAAGGCCATCACGACGAACACGCCAAAGTGATATTCCGTCTGCCCGCCCGCCAGCTGGATGTGCAGCGCCACGAGGCTGACCAGCACAAAGGTGTAGACGTAGCGCAGCGCCTTGGAAGCTCCCGAGAAACGGACAGCGGCTGCCACCGCGATCAGCGCCACGGAGGCGCCCAGCGCCAGCCCGAACTGCTCGCGGGAAGCCCCCAGCGCTACCGCGGCCAGCGCCGCGAGCCCGATGGCGACGAGCAGCACCTGGTCTCCAAGAAGGGAGCGGGCGCTGCGAGGCGAAGCCCCGGCAGAAACGTGAGGGAATGACATGGGTTGGACCGATTCGGGGCGAAGCCTGAGTCTAGGGCGACGCCGGGCCAAGCGCTGACGGCGAAGCCGTGCCTGCGTGACGGCTGCACGCTCAACCCAGCTTGTAGCTCTGCAGGTGAATCGACGTCTCCGTGCCGGCGATGCCCTTGATGAGGCGCACGCGCTCCAGCACGTCGGCCAGTTCCTGCAGGCTGGAACTTGAAATCTCGGCCAGCAGGTCCCAGCGGCCGTTCGTGTCGAACAGGCCGGTGATGCCGGGCTCGCCCAGCAGCATGGCGACCACCTCGCGGGTGCGGTTGCCCTCCACGGTGATGCTCATCCAGGCGGTGATCTGGTCGGGCACCGAATCGGGCCGCAGCCGCACCGTGTAGCCGGTGATGACGCCGGCGTCCTCCAGCCGCGCGATGCGGTTGGTGACCGTGCCGCGCGACACCTTGAGCTTGGCCGCGAGCGTGGCGACGCTGGCACGGGCATCGGTGCGCAGCAGGGCGAGGAGTTGCTGGTCGAGGGCATCCATCTTGAGCAAAACGTCAGTCGGGGCTGTCATTTTGCCAAATTGACATGCATTACTTGCCGGGAATTGCGCTTCTGTTTGCCGCGCGGCCTCGGAAGAATGCTTTCAACCCTTCGGAGACTCCGCTCATGACCACCCTCCTCACCACCCAGGATATCGCCCGCCTCGTCCAGCGCGTCGGACTTCCCGATTTACTGCGCCGCCTCGTCGGCTATCTGGAAACCGACTACGGCCGCTGGGCCGAGTTCGACAAGACGCCGCGCGTTGCCGCCCATTCGGC
>SEEY01000820.1 GCA_004211235.1 Rubrivivax sp. | reverse complement strand
ACCTTGGGTACGGCGTGCGCGGACAGGGCCAGCATGAGGGTGACGGCCAGGACGGAGGCGGAACGCAGGAAGGACATGGCGAACCCTTGCAAGTGAGAGATGAGGTTCAGGCCGCGCGGAAGAAGCCCACGGCTTCGATGAGGCGGGTGGAGCTGTCGCGCAGCGCATCGGCCGAGCGGCTGAGTTCGCCGACCAGGCTGGTGTTCTGCTGCGTGGCGCGGTCCAGTTCGTTCATCGCGCCGTTGACGACGCCCACACCCGTGGCCTGTTCCTGGGCGGAGTGCGAGATTTCCTCGATCAGCTGACCCATGTTGTTGACCTCGTCGACGACGCTGCGGATGGTCACGCCCGCGTTGTTGACCAGCGTGGTGCCGTTCTCGACCTTGACCGTCGATTCCTGGATCAGCACCTTGATCTCCTTGGCAGCACCGGCCGAGCGCTGGGCCAGCGCGCGCACTTCGGCGGCCACCACCGCGAAGCCGCGGCCGTGCTCACCCGCGCGGGCGGCTTCGACCGCCGCATTCAGCGCCAGGATGTTGGTCTGGAAGGCGATGCCGTCGATGACGCCGATGATGTCGCCGATCTTCTTGGAGCTGGCGCTGATCTCTTCCATCGTCTCGACAACCTTGGAGACGACGGCGCCACCGTTGCTGGCAGCCTGGCGGGCCGTCACGGCGATGCCGGCGGCGCGGCGGGTCAGGTCGCTGGCGCCCTTGAGCGTCGAGGCGATCTCTTCCACCGACGCGGCCGTGTTCTGCAGGCTGGCCGCGGAGCGGTTGGTGCGGTCGGCCAGGTTGGCATTGCTGTCGGCGATGGTGCCGGAGTTCTGCGCCACTTCGCTGGCCGCGGTCGACACGTCGCGCACGACGCCGGACAGCGCCTGCTGCATGTTCTGCATGGCCTGCAGCATCTGGCTCAACTCGTCGCGGCCCTCGACGACGATGCGCTGCGTCAGGTCGCCGGCGGCGATGGCCTCGGCAGCGGTCTGCGCGCGGCGCGCCGGGCCGACGATGGAGCGCGAGATGACCAGGAAGCCGCCGAAGCCCAGGGCTGCAGCAACGATGACCAGCACGGCCGTCACCATCACGGAAAAGCGCGCGCGCTCATTGCCAGACGTGGCGAGCTCCTTGCCGCTGTCGAACTGCATGTCGACCAGCTTCTTGAGGCCTTCCTGCAGCGCCGCCTGAGCAGGGCGCAGGTCGGTGATCAGGCTTTCGCGGGCTTCGTCGGGGCTGCCGTCGGCCTGGATCTTCTGGAACTTCGCCAGTGCGGCCAGGAACTTGCTCTTCTGCTCGCGGACCTCACCGACAACAGACTTCTCCTTGTCGTCGGAAGAGGCGGCTTCAAGACTCGTCAGCTGCTTCTCGGCTTCATCGGTCGCACCCGCGATCGCAGCCTTCTGCTTCTTGATGGCGCCCGCGGTGTCCAGCAGCAGCAGGTCGCGCACAGCGCGCGAGATGATGTTGACCTGGCTCTCCAGTGCGTTGGCCGCGCCGATCTTCACCAGGCTGGAATTGGCGGTGCGGTCCAGGTCATTTGCCAGGCTCCGGGCGTTGGACGCGCCGTAGATACCGATGGCGACCATCAGCATGATCAGCAGGCCAAAGCTCACGAAGAGGCGCTGGCCGATGCGCAGTTGCGTCAGGAAGTTCATGCGTGTCTGTCCTTGCTAGTGATCTTGTCGGGTATCGGCGGCAGGCAGCCGCACTTGAATCCGCTGGTAACTGTAGGCCTGTGAGCCGTCGTTTGACGTCCCCGCTCGCAGGCCGCCGCGCAGTGTGTCGCGACCTGTCGGACTTTCATTCCAGTGCGCCGTGGCCCCGCGTGAAGTCGTTCACGTCGACCGCCCCGCCCGGGGACGTCAAACGACGGCTCACAGGCCTACAG
>SEEY01000819.1 GCA_004211235.1 Rubrivivax sp. | reverse complement strand
GTTCGTCGTACTTGCCCAGCGTGCTGCCCCACTCCTGGGCGGCGAACACCGGGCCGCCGCCGGTGTACTCATGCCCCGTGAAATGGCGGGGGATGAAGAAGTGGCTCGGCCAGACCGTCAGGCCCGAATACCGTTGCATGCGCACCTGCTCGGTGAGAAACAGCGGGCCGACGCTCTGCCAGGCCATGCGGTCGACGACGGTGTGTTCCTTCTGCAGGTCCAGGATGATCTGGCCGAAGAAGGGGTTCTCGGGAACGGAGGCGACATATCCCGCAGCGATGAGCCCCGGGCGGATCAGCTCGTTTTCCCAGCAGGCGCAGGCTTCTCCCTCGAACAGCCACGGTTCCAGCGGGCGCTTGCAGATGCTGTCGGCGTCCACCACGAAGCCGCCCTCGTGATACAGGATTTCCCAGCGCATCAGATCGGCCACGCCGTTGAGTTCCCGGCCGGCCATCGCGCGCATGTGCTGGGCATTCACCCAGCCGTAACTCGCCAGGTCGTCGTTCCCCCAGACGCGCACGGTCCAGTCGGGGTTGTGCTCGCGCCAGGTGGCAATGCAGTTGTCGGGACGTTTGGATTCGTCGCCGACCCAGATCACATGCAAGGTGCGGGGGATCATGCGGAGCCTCGCGGACGGTGGAAGAAGCGCCACTCTAGGCCGCCGCCATCGGCCGCAATGGCCGGTGGAAGGGGGGAAATCAGGCCCAGACCGCGCCGCCTGCGACCGCGCGCGTGACCACAATCGCGCCATGACCGCTGCCGCGCCGTGCCGCCTGGCCCTTGTCGTGATCGCCCGCGACGAGGGCCGCCGCATTGCCAGGCTGCTGAACAGCGTGCGGCCCTGGGTGGACGACATGCTGGTGCTGGACACCGGCTCGACCGACGACACCGTGCAGGTGGCGCGCGCGCATGGCGCCCGTGTCGAAACCTTCACCTGGTGCGACGATTTTTCGGCTGCCCGCAATCACGCGCTCGCGCTGGCCGGTGCGGACTGGCACCTGGTGCTGGACGCGGACGAATGGCTGATCGCCGGCGGCGAGGCGCTGCAGGGGCTCCGCGGCACACCGCGCGATTTCGTCGGCGCCCTGCAGCTGCGCGACCGGTTCGATCTGTCTGCCGGACAGGCGGGCGAGGCCATCGCCTGGCTGAGCCGCGTGCTGCCGCGGCCGGTGCGTTACGCCGGCCGTGTGCACGAGCAGCCGCAGCACGCGCTGCCGGTGCGCCGCCTTCCCCTGGTGGTGGGGCATGACGGCTATGTCGCCGAGCGGCTGGCCGCCAAGCAGGGCCGCAACCGCCGGCTGTTGCAGCAGGCGCTGGCCGACGCGCCGGGCGATGCCTACCTCTGGTACCAGCTCGGCAAGGACTGTGCGGTGTACGACGAACACGCTCAAGCCGAAGCGGCCTTCGCCCTCGCGGCGGGGGCCGCCGATGTGGAGGCGGCGCCGTGGTGGCTGGACCTGGTGTCGCGCCGCCTGTTCGGCCTCAAGTGCCTGGGGCGCCACGCCGATGCGATGGACTTCGCGCAGACGCAGATGGCCGCGGGCGTCGAATCGCCCGACTTCTACTTCACGGTCGGCGACTTGCTGCTTGACCTGGCCGCGGCCGACCCTGCGCAGGCCGGCGAGGCGCTGCCGATGGCCGAGGCCGCCTGGCGGCGCTGCCTGGAACTCGGCGAGCACCCCGAGCAACCGGGGGCCGTGGCCGGCCGCGGCAGCTTCCTGGCCGCGCACAACCTGGCAGTGGTGCTGGATGGCACGGGGCGGGCCGGCGAGGCCGCCGAGCTGCGCGCACGTCACCCCTGGCCCCCGCAGCCGACCCCATGAAGCGGCTGCTGACGAGCTGGCCACTGTCGGCGCTGCTGGTGTGGGTGGCCGCATGGCTCGGGCA
>SEEY01000818.1 GCA_004211235.1 Rubrivivax sp. | reverse complement strand
CCTCGGCGCCGCGCTGGCCACCCTGCGCCAGCAGGCCGCGCTGGCGGGCGTCGTGGCTGAGCTCCAGCGCGGCCTGCTGGCGCAGGGTGGCCAGCGCGGCGCCGAGGGTGTGGCCGACGTAGAAGTCCTCGGTCTCGGGCTGCAGCGTGGGCGGGCCCAGGCGCATCGGGAACAGCGCGCCCGAGAGGCCCTGGATCATGCAGGCCAGCAGCTCGCGCGACGGCAGCTCGCGACCTTCGCCGCGGCGGTGTTGCTCACGCCAGCGCTGGCGGGCGCTGCGCAGCGCGTCGACGACGTGCTGCAGGTCTGACGGGTCCGGAGGAACGATGGCGGACATGGCGGTCGGTGGGCTGTGCCGGAAAGCCGGCGGAGGGGACAAATCATCGCTGTTCGGCCCGGCACTTTTTCTCGCCCGGCGGGTCTGTTACGCCGAGGAAGCCGCGAGGCTCGATTCCGCCCGTGCAGACGGCGCCCTGCCGTCCTAATCTGGCGGAGTTCCAAACCACGCCCGAAGACGCCCATGGACAGCGCCAGCAAGACGCCCCGCCCCACCCTGCGCCAGAAAGTCGCCATCGCCGGCGGCGCCGCGCTGTTGCTCCTGACGCTGCTCGGCCTGGACCTGCTGCAGACGCGCACCGCCACCGAGGTGCAGGCGCGCAAGAACACCACGGCGCTGGCCTTCGAGAAAGCGCCCGAGCTGTGGCTGGCCCACCCGCGCGAGACCTCGGAGTTCGAACGCGCGCTGCAGGCCCGGGAGGTCGCGGCCGTCGGCGTCAGCGGCTCCGTCGTGCTGTACACCGACCGCGCCGGCCACCAATTCAGCACCCGCCTCATCGACTGCGGCCTGGGCTGCCGCAACGAGATCGGCCCACGCCTGGCCGCGCTCAGCGTCGCGCAGGGCTTTGCGCTGACCGACATCGACGTGGACTCGCGCACGGCCGGCCAGAAGCTGAGCCATTCGCTGGACAAGGCGGTCGGTGTCGTGGCGCCGCTCGTCAGCCTGGTGCTGGTCGTCGGCGTGCTGCTCTACTTCCAGATGCGCGGCTCGCTGGGCACGCGCACCAAGCTGGCCGTGAAGCCGGACATGCGCTTCGACGGCGTCATCGGCGCCGACGAAGCCAAGAAGGCGCTCAAGCGCGTCGCCGCCTTCATGAAGGACCCCAAGCAGTACGCCGCCGTGGGTGCCAAGGCCCCGCGCGGCGTGCTGCTCGACGGCCCGCCTGGCACCGGCAAGACGCTGCTGGCCAAGGCGCTGGCAGGCGAGTGCGGTGCCAACTTCATCAGCGTGGACGGCTCCTACTTCAGCTCGATGTTCTACGGCGCCGGCATCGGCAAGGTGAAGGAGCTCTTCAAGCGCGCTCGTGAAGCGGCACCCTGCATCATCTTCATCGACGAGATCGACGGCATCGGCAAGCGCAGCAATGGCAAGGAAGCCGGCAGCGGCGGCGGCGAGCAGGAGCAGAACCGCATCATCAACCGCCTGCTGGTGGAGATGGACGGCTTCTCGGCGCTGGAGAACGTCGTCGTCATCGGTGCCACCAACCATGTCGACAACGTCGACGAAGCGATGCGCCGCCCGGGCCGTTTCGACCTGATCGTGCGCACCGCGCTGCCGACACCTCCGGAACGTGAACAGCTGTTCAGCCTCTACCTCGGCCAGGTGAAGGCGGCCGAGGGCATGGACCTGCCGTCCATCGCCCGCACGGCCACCGGCATGTCGCCGGCCGACATCGCCAACTGCGTGAACCGCGCCGCCGCCTACGCGGCCGAGGCCGGCGAGGCGCTGGTGAGCCAGGAACGCGTCTACCAGTCGCTGGAGACGCATCAGCTCGGTGGCGAAGTCAGCAACACCAAGAACCTCATCACCGCGGAGACGCTGCGCCGCAT
>SEEY01000817.1 GCA_004211235.1 Rubrivivax sp. | reverse complement strand
GAGGCGGTGCGGTGGTCCTTGCCCATGCCGACGTGGCGCACGATGTTCTCGCGCACGACGATGGCGTCGTCGATCAGCAGGCCGATGCACAGGCTCAGCGCCATCATCGTCATGAAGTTCAGCGTGAAGCCGAAGGCGTTGACGGCGATGAAGCTGGAGATGACGGCGATGGGCAGCGTCAGGCCGGTGATGATGGTGGAGCGCCAGCTGTGCAGGAACAGGAAGACGATGGCCACCGTCAGCAGTGCGCCTTCGATCAGCGTGTGCTGCAGGCCAGTCAGCGAGCCTTTGACGAAGTCGCTGCTTGCAAAGATCAGGCGCAGCTCCACGTCCTTGGGGAGCACCTTGCGCAGCTCCTCCATCGCCTCCTTCACCGCGTCGCCGGTCTTGACGATGTTGGCGTCCTGCTGTTTGAAGACGTTGAAGCTCACGGCCGGCTGGCCGTTGATGCGGGCGATGCTGTCCTGCTCGCGCTCGCGCTCGACGAGCGTGCCGAGATCGTTCAGCGTCAGCGCCAGGTTGCCGCGGCGGGCGACGACCATGTTGCCGAATGCCTTCGGGTCCTTGACGCGGCCTTCGACGCGCAGGATGGCGTCGGCGGTCGAGTCGGACAGCAGGCCCACCGGCTGGTCGGCGTTGGCATCGCCCAGTGCCTTGGCGATCTCGGCCGGCGTCACGCCGTAGGCGCGCAGGCGCATCGGGTCGAGGTCGATGCGCACCTCGCGCGTCGTCATGCCGCCCACGTCCACCTTGGCCACGCCTTCGACGCGGCCCAGGCGTTTGGAGACGATCAGGTCGGCCATCATCGACAGTTCACGCGAGCCACGGCTGGGCGACAGCAGCGCCATGACGACGACCGGCTGCGCGTTGTCGGCCTGGAAGCGCTGCACCGTCGGCGGTTTGGCATCCCGCGGGAAGGCAGCCTGTGCGGCGGCGACGCGGTCGCGCAGGTCCTGCATCGCGCGGCCCATGTCGGTGTTCAGCGTGAACTCGACGCTGGCCTGCACGCGGCCCTCGAAGCTGCGCGACTGGATGCGGTCGACGCCGGCAATCGTGTTCAGCGCTTCTTCCAGCGGCTTGGCGATCTCGCGCTCCACGGCTTCGGGCGAGGCGCCGGGGTAGCGGATGTCGACGCTGGCGCCGGGCAGCGAGATGTCGGGCATCTGCTCGACACCCAGCCTGGCGTAGGAAAACAGGCCCAGCACGCACAGGGCGACCATCACCATGGTCGCGAAGACCGGGTTCTGGATGGAAACGCGGGTCATCCACATGATGCGGCCCTCACTGAACCGCGGCGGACGCCGCCGAGCTGGCCACCTTGGCCTTGGCCGCCACGATCTGTGCGGGGTCGCCCTCGCGCAGGTTGTCGAAGCGCGCGGCCAGCACCTGCGTCTCGGGCTTGAGGCCGGTCAGGATCTCGACGCGACCCTCGCGGGCGTCGCTGCGGCCGGTGGTGACGATGCGGCGTGCCAGCGTGCCGTTCTCGATCATCCAGACCTGCTCCTGGCCGGAGTTGCGGCTGATGGCGGCGATGGGCACGGTCAGGCGCTGCGTGTCGTCCGCCAGCACGACCTTCGCCACGGCGTACTGGCCGGCGCGGTAAAGCTCCTTGGGGTTGTCCAGCACCAGCGTCACGCCGATGGAGCGCGTGCCCGGCTCTGCGGCCGGCGCGATGCGCGCGATCCGGGCCTCGACCGGTTCCTCGATGCCCTCGACGCGCACCTGCACGGCCATGCCCGGTTGCAGGCGGCTCACCTCGTGCGTGCCGACCAGGCCGCCCTGGTCTCGCCCATCAACGGCGTCGTCGCCAAGCGGCATGCGCTGCCGGGCGAAAAGCTCGCGGCCGAGCAGCAGATCCTGACCATCGTCGACCTCGCCAAGCTGGAACT
>SEEY01000123.1 GCA_004211235.1 Rubrivivax sp. | reverse complement strand
GGCCCTGCCAGTCGGCCGGCACCGTGAAGCGGTGGCGGTAGGTGCCCGTATCGGCAGCGCGCGGGCCCTTGTCGTAGCCGTACTGGTAATGGCCGAAGCCCTGCTGCTGCCAGTTGGTCGGCACGGGGATTCGCGCCTTCTCGCCGGCACGCATGCCGCCGTCGATCGTGAAGTCCCAGGGCACGGCGTCGTCGGGGCCGGTGCCGCTGAGCATCAGCGTTTCAGTGCGCGGCGCCGGCGCGGCGAACACCGTGGCCGCGGCCAGCAGCCAGGCCGACAGGGCGAGGCGGACGAAGAGTTTCAGGGTCATCGCTGCAGATCGCCGTTTTCAACCAGACCGGGCTGGTCCAGCAACTGGATGGAGGTGGCCGGCCCGAGATTGGGCGCGCTCCACTCGCGCAGCGCCCAGACGATGCGCTTGTCCGGCGTCACCTCCAGCACCTGCACGGTGGCCGGCCACTGCGCCGGCCTGGCGCTGCCCGCCACCCAGTTCGTGACGACGGTGTTGCCGTTGTCCAGTCGCGAGACCTCCTGCACATTGCGCAGGTCATAACCGGCCTGGGCGGCGTCGGCCCGCGTGAATGACCAGACGACGGCGCCCGCCGGATCGAACTCGCGCACGAAGCCCTTGTTCGACGACACCAGCGTGTGGCCGTTGCGCAGCCGCACGGCGCCCCAGGGCGATTCGACCTCGACAGACCAGAGCACCTTGCCGCCCTCGTCGTACTCGGTCACCTGGTTCATGTCCATGTGGGCAATCAGGTAGGTGCCTGCTTTCGTCAGCCGCGCGCGGCGCAGCTGGCCGTGCACCTGCTCCGGCTTGCCGACCGGCACGTTGAACGTCCGCTCGACCTTGTTCTGCTTCTTGTCGATCAGCAGCAGCTGCGCCGGGTTGCCGTTCTGGGCCAGCAGCACGCGGTCCAGGCCGAGCGGCTGCAGCGAGTGGATCTCCGTACCGCTCGGCCCGAAGTATTGCCAGACGACGGTCTTGTCCGGCGCGATCTCGGTGGCGCCGAAGCGCGTGGTGAAGATGACGTTGCCGTTGGACAGCAGGCTGCAGTCGCCGAGCTCCTGGATGTCCGGACGGCCGTCGCGCATGACGCGGAACTTGATCTCGTGGCGCCACACCTCCACACCGTTGCGGACGAGGTGAAGCGTCTGCTGGTCGGCGTTGTGCTCGTATTCGCCGCAGTAGAGGAAGGGATGCTCGGCGAGACCCTTACCCGGCAGCGTGGCCGGCGCTGCAAGGGCGGTGGGAGCCTCGGCCGCGAGGCTGGCCTGGCAGGCACCCAACGCGGCGGCAGCGGCCAGCAGACGGCGGATCGTCATTGCGGCGCGAAGCTGAGCTTCTCGGCGGTGACGTAGGCCTCCCACGCCTCACGCGTGCGGAAGTCCAGCCCCTGGTCCCACGTCGAGCCGATGTAGTAGACGAAGGGCACGCCGGGCTTCACGCGGATGCGGATCAGGTGGTTGTCGGCATCGCCGCCGATGTCGTCCACCATCGTCGGGTCCACGCGCACGACGTTGCCCATGGCGCCGTGCGCACGGTCGGTCGGCTCCCAGAGCGCGAGCAGGCCCAGCGCCTTGTCGGCCAGCAGCACGCCCTTGCCCGGCGCCGTCGCGCCCTTGCCCAGGCCGATGGCGACGATCAGCTCGCCCGGCCTGTCCGAGTGGATGACCGACTGCATGCGCGTGAAGTTCGTGCCCAGCGGCAGCGTGAAAGTGCGCGTCTCCCAGACCTTGCGCGCGGTGCCCACCGGCCACGGCGCGTACTCGACCTGGAAGGACGCCACGTCGCCACCGCTCTTCAGCACCTTGTGGCTCGCCCAGTTGCGCGAGGTCCAGAGCTTGTCGTCGAGCCAGATACCCAGGCCACCCACGCCGCGGCTGGCGCGCACGTTGTAGTAGTCCAGCCCCTCGCCGTAGTCGTTGTGATACAGCGGCGTCTTCAGTTGCCGGTCCATGAAGGGCCAGCGCACCTTCTTGGCCCAGGTGTCGATGCCCGAGCCCGACGGCGGCTCGATCTTCTGCAGCGCCGGACCGTAGATGCGGTGGGCGACGCGGTCGTTCTCCCAGAAGATGTCGTCGGCCCGCTCCGGCACATGGCGCACCACCGCGCGCGGCAGTCGTTGCGTGAAGGCCGGCGGCGCCAGCTCGGCGGACAGGTCCGCCATCGCCGTGCCCGCGAGCAGGAAGGCGCCGACGCCGTAGAGCTGCGTGTCGTCCGCGCCCACCTCGTCTGGCCGGTCGCCCACCCGCTGCACATGGCCGAGCTTGCCGTCCGCATGCACCGCCTTCAGCAACGCCGCCCAGCCCTTGCGCGCGGCCGGCTCGTACGCGGCCCGGTCGAGCAGGCCACGCTGTATGCCCCAGGCCAGGCCGTAGGTGTGGAAGCCCGTGCCGCTGGATTCGGGCGGCGTCTGGGGGCCGTTGGCCAGCAGCGATGGCGCCCAGTAGCCGTCCTCTTTCTGCAGCGACTTGAGGCGGGCGGCCATGCGCTGGAACACCGTGACCATGTGCGCCCGCTCGGCGTCGCCTTCGGGCAGCCGGTCGATCATGCGGGCGAGGCCGGCGAAGGCCCAGCCCACGCCGCGGCTCCAGAACACCTTGCGCCCTTGCGCATCGCGCCGCGTGAAGAATCTGGAGTCGCGGAAATACAAACCCTCGTCGGTATCGAACAGATATTCCGTGGCAGCACGGAATTCATTCTTCGCGAAGCTCGCATATCGCGCGTCGCCCGTCTGCAAACTCAGTTCCAGCCAGATTGACGGCGCCATGAAGAGGGAATCCGACCAGCACCAGCGCGCCTGGCAGCCGAGTGCATCGACCCCTTCCCCGGCGCGGTGCTCGGAGAATTCCAGCGGCACCGTGGAGGGTTTGGCGAGAATGGCGTCGAGTTCCGCCCTGACCCCCGCCAGCGCCGCCGGGCCGGCGCCATTCCTGGCCGCCCAGAGATAGGCCTGGCCCATGGCCTGGTCGTCGGCGAAATACTTGCGCGGCGCCAATTGCCATCGATTCGCCTCGCCGCGCTGCAACAGGAGCTGGCGGTAGCGGGGATTGGCACTGCGCTCCGCCAGCTCCGTCAGGCCGACGAACAGGGCCGCCTGCACCCAGCCCTTGGGATCGGGATAGGCCTCGCCGGACTTGATCGGGTTCAAGCCCGCCGCCATGGCCGTGATCTGATAGTCGGCGACCTTTTCGAGTTGGGTGAGGATCTCCTCGCGGCTGCCCGGCCCAGGTACCTGTGAAAAGGCCGACGAGGCCAGCAGCGCCGTGGCCATGAAAATACCGAGGCACTTTCTCAGGAACTGTTGACGCAGGGGTTTCATGACCGGTATGGGCTGCACGGAGGAAATATCGAATGCGTTGCGCGCATGAATCAAGCGCCGCTGTCGCTGGAGGAATCCGAAGAATGCCAAGGCGTGGCAGAAAGTCACGACCAGCCACCGGGATGCTAGCCCGGGGTGCTGGGCCATCGCTGCTCAATCATTTGAGCAATTCGATTGATCGAAGAGTTTCCGGCCAGAAACCAAGGGAATACCCGCAATTCGCCGAAGCTGCCATCGAACCTGAGTTACATGTCGGCCAGCCGGTAGAGCCCATAGTTCACGGACGCCCCGCGGTGGGGCGTCAAGCGCTGCCCGTGCGGACCCGAAGATGCTCCAAAGGAGTCTCCCGACGTGTTGCGCCGCTTCATCCCCCTGATTGCCTTCGTGCTTGCCGCGATCCTTCCGGTGGCTCATGCCGCCGACCTGACGCCGCTGGAAACTCGCTGGCTGAAAGGGGTCTGGCCGGTCGTCGTTCACGCCCGTGAGGCGCTCGCCCTGCCGCTGGACATCGTCGTGCAGCCGCAGGACGCGCCCGGCGCCGCGCCGCTGGCGCTGGCCTTCGTCGACGGCCGCTGCAAGCTGGTGCTGTCGATGCGCGGCAATCCGGAAGGCCAACGCCAGATCGACGCCCTCGACCCTTCCCTGCTCGCCGCGGCGCTCGAATTGATGGCCGCCCATGAACTCGGCCACTGCCGCCGCTACCTCGACGGCGCCTGGACGCACACACCGGCCGGCTTCGTGGCTCCAAGGCCGCCCGAGAACCTGGCGCCCGACCTGCGCCAGGCCTGGCTGGACATGCGCACCACTCGCCGCGAGGAGGGTTACGGCGATCTCGTCGGCCTGGCCTGGGCCGGTGAGCGTCACCCGGCCCTCTACGCCCGGTTGCATGCCTGGCTGGTGACGGAGCGCTCGGCCGAACTGATCCCGGGCAGCCACCACGACACGCTGGACTGGCTGGCGCTGGCACGAGAGGGCGAGTCATTTCACGGGCGTACGCTCTTCGAGGCTGCAGATCGCGTCTGGCAGCGCGGGCTCAAGGACTGAGCGCTGCCCGACGCGGCCATACTGCAGGCCATGCGTCAAAACCCACTGCTGCAGCGGCCCACCCTCGAACAGATTGCGGCCATGCCGGCCTATGACGCACTGCCGGCCTCGCGCATCCACGTGCTGAAGACGGCCGAGCAGCTCCACTTCGCGGAGCAGGCGCTGCGCGAGGCCGGGCATGTCGGCTTCGACACCGAGAGCAAGCCCACCTTCGTGGCCGGCGCGCCGCAGACAGGGCCCGAGGTCATCCAGTTCGCGACGCTGTCCGATGCCTTCATCGTGCAGACCGAAACGCCCGGCGTGGCGGACTTTCTGCAAGCCATGATCGAGTCGGACGACGTGGTCAAGGTCGGCTTCGGCCTGGCATCCGACCGGCCGCAGATCCAGCGCAAGCTCGGCCTGCGCCTGGGCCAGTCCATCGACCTGTCGCACCTGGTGAAGCAATTGGGCTTCAAGGACGCCGTCGGCCTGAAGACCGCCGTCGCCATCGTGCTGGGCCGGCGCTTCGCCAAGTCGAAGAAAGCGACGACGTCCAACTGGGCGAACAGGACGCTGACACCGCAGCAACTGCAATACGCCGCCAACGACGCGCATGCGTCGCTGCTCGTCTACAAGCGCTTGAGCGAAGCACGCTGACCCCCCAACGGCCGCGGCAGGCGCCCGGCCCATGTCACTTCAGATGCCGCGCAAGCGCGAGCGCGACGGCGACCAGGCCGGTGGCGACGACGAAGCTCGGGCGCAGGCCGCCCGCCGCGAACACCGCGGCCATGGCGGAGGCACCGGTGATCAGGCCGAGGTTGCGCGACAGCGTGAGCAGGCCGCTGACGACGCCGCGCTGCCCGGGCGCCACACCGCCCATGACACCAGTGTTGTTGGCCGCCTGGAACAGCGCATAGCCGGGCGTGACAAGGGCGAGCGGGCCGACGTAGGCGATGGCGCCGAGCGACGTGGGCAGCATCGCGATGAGCAGGCAGCCCAGCGCCATCGCCGCGAGGCCAAGGAGCACCATGCGTCGCGTGCCGAAGCGGTCCACCAGCCGGCCCGCCGGCACGCCGCTGAGCGCCGACAGCAGCGGGCCGACGGACATCAGCGCACCGACGGCCACCGCGCCCAGGCCCAACGCGCCGCTGAGATGGAAGGGGCCGACGACGAGGGTGGCCATCATGACGGCCGACACGAGGCCGTTCATGGCCATGGAGGCGCTCAGCGCCGGGTCGCGCAGGCCGTCCAGCCTCACGAGCGGCGACGCGGCGCGGGCCTCGGTGCGCAGGAAGATCAACAAACCCATGGCCGCGACGGCGAGCAGGCCGACGTGAAGCGTCATCGCCAAGGCATAGGCCGCCAGCGTCAGTGCCAGCCACAGCGTGCCGGGCAGGTCGAAGCCGGCTGCGCCACGCGGCGCTGCGTCTGCCGGCAGGCAGCGCCATGCCATCACCAGCGCCAGCAGGCCAAGCGGCACGTTGACCGCGAAGACGGCCTGCCAGCCGAGCGTGCCGATCAGCACGCCGCCCAGCGATGGCCCGAGCGCCGTGCCGACCGCCGACATCGTGCCCAGCAGCCCCATCGCGCTGCCGGTGCGCGCCTTGGGCAGGGCCGCGCCCACCATCGCCATCGTCAACGCCATCATGGCCGCCGCACCTGCGCCCTGCAGCGCGCGGGCGGCGATCAGCAGCGGCAGCGTGGGCGCCAGCGCGCCGAGGGCCGACGCGACGGTGAACAGCGCGATGCCGGCCAACAGCAGGCGGCGTCGGCCCGTCAGGTCGCCCAGCCGGCCGGCGCCGACGATCAGCGTTGTCGTGCCCAGCAGATAGGCCAGCACGACCCACTGCACCTGCGCCGGGTCGGCATGGAAGGTCGCGACCAGCGTCGGCAAGGCGATGTTGGCGCTGCTGATGGCCAGCGAGGGCAGCAGCGTGCACAGGGCCAGGCTGGCCAGCACGCCGACAACCGGAACTGCAGCGGTTCCAGTGGGTGGAGTCAGGGTCGAGGTGTTCATGCCCGAACCTTAGGCATTGGCGACGCATGGCGGAAGACGCATCATCTGCACTTCATTGCTGCACGAGACGCCATGTCAGACCCCGACCTGAACCTGCTGCTGACGCTCGACGCCCTGCTCGCCGAGGGCAGCGTCGCCGGTGCGGCGCGTCGGCTGCGGCTGAGCCCGTCGGCGATGAGCCGGTCGCTGGCCCGGCTGCGCGAGGCCACGGGCGACCCGCTGCTGGTGCGCGCCGGCCGCGGGCTGGTGGCGTCTCCGCGGGCGATTGAGCTGCGTGAGCGCATCGGGCCGCTGGTGCAGGAAGCGCAGGCCGCGCTGCGGCCGGCCGACGCACTGAAGCTGGACCGGCTGGAACGTGAGTTCACGCTGCGCACGCGGGAGGGATTTGTCGAGAACTTCGGCGCAGCGCTGCTGGCCCGCGTGGTGAGCGAGGCGCCCGGCGTGCGCCTGCGCTTCGTGCCCAAGCCGGACCGGGACAGCACGCCGCTGCGCGAGGGCAGCGTCGATCTGGAAACCGGCGTGATCGGCTCGACGACGGGGCCGGAGCTGCGCGCGCACGCCCTGTTCCGCGACCGCTTTGTGGCTGTGGTCCGCGAGGGCCATGCGCTGGCGGGCCGCAAGCTGACAGTCAAGCGCTACGCGGCAGGCCGGCACGTCGCCGTCTCACGCCGCGGCAAAGTGGCCGGGCCGGTCGACGAGGCGCTGTCTGCGCTGGACCTTTCCCGCGACATCGTCGTCACGGTGGCGGGGTTCTCGGAAAGCCTGGCGCTGGCGCGCGGCACCGATCTGATCGCCACGGTGCCCGAGCGACACACCGGGCATCTGCGAGACGGTTTGCTGACCCTCGATCTGCCGCTGGCGCTGGAGCCCTTCACCGTCTCGCTGCTGTGGCATCCGCGCATGGACGGCGACGCGGCGCATCGGTGGTTGCGCGGCGTCGTTCGCGACGTTTCCTTGGCATAGTCGCCGCGCATCAAGTGCAGCTCAGGACTTCCATGACCCATCGAACAGCGGCCGCCGTTTGCGTCCTGTCCATGCTCATGACGTCGGCCGTTGCCACCCTGCCACCGCCCGAGGCCACTTTCGAGCAGGAAATCTGCGCGGCCACCCATGTCTTCATCGGGACGACCAGCCATGTCCGCTTCGTGACCGCCAAGGACTCTGCCGCCTGCAAGGGCGAGGCCGCTGTGGAAGGCGCATTCCTGACGTTGTGCGGCAGGGCCGAGGTCGACGTGAAGATCGAGAAGGTCCTGTATCCGAAGAACTGGAAAGGCCCGCAGATAGTTCGTTATCAATTCGGCGGCGGCTACTTTGCTGTCGAGAGCCTGAAGCGCGATCTGGAAGGACAGCGGCACCTGCTTCATGTGCAAGCCATCGACGGCGAGCCCGACGATGTGTTCGGCCCTTCGTATCCCTGGGTTCTCGGCAAGTCGCCAAAGGGCGCACGCAAGGTCGAGCGAGCGCTCAGGACTTGCCAGCGCGAAAAGCAAAAAGGGCCGGCTACCGAAGCAGCCGGCCCGAAGCGCTGACGCGCTCGAGGAAGATCGCTTAATCCTTGTCCGCCGGCATCGCCCCCGGCATGCCATGCAGCGGCAGCGAACTGCCACCGCCCTGCTCTGCTGCAGGCTTCCCGGCCGGTTTCTTGTCCCGCACCAGATAGCTGTACAGCACCGGCACCACGACCAGCGTCAGCAGCGTCGACGTGATGACGCCGCCGATGATGGCGCGGCCCATCGGCGCCTGGATCTCGCCGCCGTCGTTCAGCGCAATGGCCATCGGCAGCATGCCGAAAACCATGGCCGCCGTCGTCATGATGATGGGGCGCATGCGGATCAGGCCGGCCTCGCGCAGCGCCTCGGCCACCGTGGCGCCAGCCTTGCGGGCGTGGTTGGCGAAGTCGACCAGCAGGATGGCGTTCTTCGTCACCAGGCCCATGAGCATGACCAGGCCGATCATCGAGAACACGTTCAGCGTCGAACGCCAGAGCAGCAGCGCCAGCATCACGCCGATCAACGCCAGCGGCAGGCTGGCCATGATGGCGATCGGCTGCAGGAAGCTGCCGAACTGGCTGGCCAGCACGATGTAGATGAAGATCACCGCCAGGCCCATCGCGGCGAGCAGGCCATTGAAGGCTTCGGCCTGCTGCTTGCCGGCGCCGTCGACCTTGAAGCTCGTGCCCGGCGGCAGCTGCGTGGCCTTGATGAGCTTCTGCACGTCCTCGTTCACGTCGCCGCTCGGCCGGCCCTGCACGCCGGCGAACACGGCCTCGCGGCGCTGCAGGTTCTCGCGGCGGATCACCTCGGGGTTGAACACCGGCTCGACGGTCGCGACCTGGTCCAGCGTGATCGGCGCGCCATCCTTGCTGAAGGCAACGGGCAGCTTGCTCATCTGCTCGATGCGCTCGCGCTGTTCGCGAGGCAGTCGCAGCAGCACCTC
>SEEY01000122.1 GCA_004211235.1 Rubrivivax sp. | reverse complement strand
CCCCCTGAACCGCGCGCACCAACCCATGAAAAACACGCTCACCCTCCTCAGCCTGGCCGCCTGCCTGGCCCTCGCCCTGCCGGCGCCGGTGGCCTGCATGACGGCGGCGGACGCCGGCAGGGCGAGGGCCAGGCAGGCGGCCAGGCTGAGGAGGGTGAGCGTGTTTTTCATGGGTTGGTGCGCGCGGTTCAGGGGGCGGCCACGAGGTCGATGGCGTCGAAGGAAAGCGCCGGGCTCAGGAAGCTGGCGCCGGCGGTGCCGCTGACCGTGTTGATGGTCAGCACATTGGTGCCGACGACCAGCTGCGCGGCCGGGATGTCGAAGCTGTAGGTGCGGTTGAAGCCGCGGTAGGTGCCGACCGTGAGGTTGCGGGAGACCTTGGGCGGCGCGGGCGGGATGGCGGAGGACCAGCTGTTGACGGTCACCTGCGGGCGGGCGCCCGCGAAGTCGGCCGAGATGCCCAGGCGCAGCCGCAGCGGTGCGGAGTTCTGGCCGCGCTTGAGCGTGAAGCGCACCTGCAGGCCGTTGTTGACGTCCTTCCATTGATAGGCGGGCCATTGCGTCGCGGCGTTGCTCTGACCCGTCACGAAGGGCCCGACGGTCCAGGGCACCATGCGCACGTCGCTCGGATGCATGAAGGTCAGCTTGTCGCCGTTGAGGAACTCCTGCGGCGTGCCGTCCCAGTGGCCGATGCGCCAGATGGCGGGCGTTGCTTCCGGGTCGGCCGTGATGGCCACCGGGTTCAACGCGTAGCTGGCGTTGGCGGTGACCGTCACGGTGCCCGTCTCCACGGCCAGCTCGCCCTTGTAGATGGTCATCGTGTAGACGCCCGGCAGCATGCCGGTGGCCGTGAAGTGGCCGTCGACCGGGTCGGCATCGGCCCAGTATTGCGCCTGTCCGTTGGCGAAGCCCACGGTGTAGGGCAGGCCGGCGATTCGGCCCGTCAGGCCCGCGCCCGTGACCGAGCCACGGCCCACCGGCGGCACGTAGCCGATCAGGCCGACCTGGCCATACCAGCTGGTGTCCGGTCGCGCCGCGGGCGGCGTGCCGTCGTTGAAGATCATGGTGTACGTGTTCAGCACGCCCATGCGGAAGGCTTCCGTCTGCGCCTCACCGTAGTTGACGATGTAGGTCAGCTCGTTGTTGGTGCTGGTGATCTGCTGCAGCAGGCTGCGGTAGAACGGGCCGCCGGAGCCGCCTTCGTTGTTGTCGCGCCAGAACCAGATGCCGACGCCGGGGCCGCTGCCGCCGACGAAGTCCCAGTCCTTCAGCCGGCGGTTGGCGTAGTGCTTGGAGCGGGACTGGCCGTAGCGCGAATCGGTGCTCGGGAAGCCGAACACGTCGCTGGCCTCGATGGCGCCGCTCGTGCCGCGCAGGTCTTCGGCCCAGAAGTCCTGGCCGCCGTAGCTGCGCAGGCCGCCCGCTGCCTGTGCCGGGCCGCCGTTGGGCAGCTTGGCGACGGGGATGCGGGCGATGAAGCGCACCAGGCCGTGCACGTCGGGCTCTTCGGTGAAGTGCGTGCCCATGTGGATGTTGGACTCGCCCCGCTTCACCACGTAGTAGTGCGTCAGCACGCCGCCCTTGGTGCTGGTGCTGGTGAGGGTGACGCGGATGTAGTCCGTCGCATTGACGACGCCGCCGTTGGCGCTGGAGGCCGGCGTGACCGTGCCGTTGGCACTGACGGCCTCGACCTTCAGCCCGACGGCGCTGACGCCGTTGTAGAGCCAGTCGGCGCCGGAGTTGAGCTGCGTGCCGCGCGAGGGGTCGGCGTACTCCACGCCCTTGTAGACCATGCTCGACAGGTCACCGATGGCCGTGGTGCTGCTGGCGTCCCAGCCACGCACCTTGAACACGAGGCCGCCATCGGTGTCGATGACGTACTGCGGCCGCGCCGCGTTGTTGTTGTCGTGGACGGTGGTGATGCTGAAGGCCGCCATCGCGGCCGGGGCTGCCGCGGCCAGCAGGGCCGAGGTCAGCCAGCGCGCCCAGTGCGGGCGCGAGCTTGTCATGTTCATGAAGTCTCCTGGTCTTGTGTCTTTGTTCACGGTCTGCAGGCCGCAGACCGGAGCGGAATGTAGGCAGCGCCTACCTCCGCGTGCACTCAACCAGATGAGCGTTTGCGCTGCGCCGCTCGCATGTCGGACACGCCTCGCGCAGACAGCGCTAACCCTGCGTCTGCGATAACCAATGCGGCATCGCGCGAGGGTTGGCAACGCCTCAGTTCACTTGATCAGGGCCTGATAGGTGAGATTGCGCACGCGCAGATTCAGCGTCGAGTTGCCGGCGGGCCGCAACTGCGTCATGAGCAGAATCACGAGGCGCTCCTTCGGGTCCACCGTGTACTGCGGAAAGTAGGCGCTGCCCCAGCCGAAGGCGCCTTCGCTGCCCAGCTCCTTGAAGCCGCCGCGACGCACATTGACCCAGAAGCCCAGGCCGAAGCCGTCGGCGTCGCCGCCCGACTTGGCGCCGAGATGATCGGCCGTCATCAAGGCCACCGTGTGCGGCGCGAGGATGCGCACCCCGTCCAGCTCACCCTTGTTCAGCAGCATCTGCAGGAAGCGCGTGTAGTCGCCTGCGGTGCTCACCATGCCGGCGCCGCCGGACATCAGCTTGTGCGAGCCGTTGACGAAGTCGCTCTTGGCCGAGGTCTCCATCAGCTTGAGCTGGCCACCTTCCAGGCCGTAGACGTTCGCCAGCCGCTCGACCTTCTCGGCCGGCACGGCGAAGCCGGTGTCGGCCATGCGCAGCGGGTCGGTGATGCGCGCCTTGATGAAGGTATCCAGCGACTGGCCGGACAACACCTCGACCAGGCGGCCGAGCACATCGGTCGCGTAGCCGTAGATGAACTGCTCGCCCGGCTGGCTCTGCAGCGGCAGCGCGGCGAAGCGGTCGGTCCACTGGGCCAGGGTCTCGTCGTTGCCGACGAGGTACCAGTCCTTCATGCCGGCTGCGTCGTAGGCGGCTTTGGCCGGGCCGCCGCCATAGCTCATGCCGGCGGTGTGGGTCAGCAGGTCGTGGATGGTGAGCGGGCGGCGCGGCTTCTCGGTGCCGCCGCCGGGCGTGGCGACCTGCAGGTTGGCGAAGGCCGGCAGGTAGCGCGCCACGGGGTCCTTCAGCAGGAAGCGGCCTTCCTCGTAGAGGATCATGGCCGCCACGGTGGTCAGCGCCTTCGTCATGGACGCGATGCGGAAGATCGTGTCCGTGCGCATGGCCTTGCCGTTCTCGATGTCGCGCTGGCCGTAGGCCTTGAACACGACCGGCTTGCCGTCACGCAGCACGGCCATCACGCCACCGGCAAGCTGCTGCTTCGCAATCTGCTCGTCGATCGCGGCGTCCAGGCGCTTCAGGCGCTCGGGCGAGAAGCCTTGGGCATTGACGGCTTCTGCAACCTTGGGCGGCGCGGCGTTGGTGAGGGGCGCGTGGGTGAGCGTGGCGCAGGCCAGCGCCAGGGCAAGGATCGTCTTGTTCATGGGGTTCAGTCGCCGAGCGGTCGTTGCTGCGTGAAGCCCGGGCTGGCGGCCACGTGGAACTGCTCCGGCGGCTGCGGCTTGCCCGGGTCGATGGGGCCGAGATCATCGCGCAGCTGCGCGGCCACCGGCACGCGGGCTTCCCTCAAGCCCAGCGCCACCAAACGCGCCAACTGCATGGCGCCGTAATTGTTGTGATGGGTGTTGTCGATCTTGCCCGCGTTGATCGGGTGGGCCGCCTTGGAACGCTCCACACCGAGGGCCGCGTAGAGCTGCTGGCTCATGCCGTTGAGGTCGATGAAGGCCAGCTTCATGTCCTTCGCGACAGCGCGCGCCGCATCGGCGTACTCCAGCAGGCTGGGCTTGAGCCTGCCCTGCTCATCGAAGTTGCGCCGCTCCATCGACGACAGCACGACCGGCACGCCACCGCGCGCCAGGATGCGTTCGGCATGCGTGCGCAGCTCGGCCTTGTAGGTTTCGGCGTTACCGCTGCCGTCCTTCTGCTGCTTCTGGTCGTTGTGGCCGAACTGCAGCAGCACCGTGTCGCCGGGCTGCAGCTGCGACAGGATCTTGTCGATGCGGCGGCGGGCGAGCGAGTCGCGGAAGGTCTCGCCCGACTGCGCATGGTTGGCCACGGCCACGGTCGGCTTGAAGAGTGCGGTGAACATCTGGCCCCAGCTGCTGTAGGGCTCGCGCATCTGGTCGGCGACCGTCGAGTCACCGAGCAGGAAGACGGTGGGGACGTTGACCGGCTCGATGACCAGCTTGCGCAGCGCCGGCTGCGAGCCGTTGATCTCCAGCGTGAGGCGTTGGTCCCAGGCCCAGATCTCGTCCTTGCTTTCGCGCGGCTCCTTGAGCTTGACGACGCCCGCTTCGATGCCCGGCAGCGCGGCGATGCGGGCGGTGCGCACGTTGACGATGAAGCTGCGCGTTTCAGTGGCGCCTGCTGGCACCTTGACGCCGTCCAGCATCAGGCGGCGGAGCTCGACCTTGATGGTCGTGTCGCTGGCGGCGGGGCCGCCCAGCGTGGCGGTGACGCGGTAGTTGCCTTCGGCCGGCACATCCACCGTAAAGAAGCTCGGCTGGCCGGCCGCGTTGCGCGGCGCGCCGGGCTCGAACCCCTGGCCACGCTCGCGGCTGTAGGTGGCCTCGGGCTGAGCCGTCAGGTCGATGGCGACTGCATTGGCAGCCGGTGGCGGCGAGGCGCAGCCGCTCAGGCACAGAGGCATGGACACCAGCAGGGGCAGAAGAAGGCGCATGGGTCAGTCCGTCAGGTTGGTTGCGATGCGGGCGATGTTCCGGCGCTCGCTCAGGGGCGGGCCTGCAGTGGCTGCAGCGAGGAGTCGGCCGCATGGCCGCTGCCACGGCCCCACAGGCGGTCATAGGGCCAGCCGGTCAGGTCCTCGACGATGCGTCCGCTCTCTGGCGTCTCGGCCTCGGTCGCGCCGTCGCGCAGGCGTTCCACCTCCTTGACCAGCACCGCGTGCGTGCTGGCATTCAGGCGGAAGCGCCAGGACAGCACCATGCCCAGCAGCATCATCAGCAGCGGCCCGCCGACCATCAGCGCGGTGATGGTCTGGATGGCCTCGGGGCTTTGCACGATGACCTCGCCCGGTCGCGTCTTGGGCGAGATATAGCCGCCCAGGTCGATGATCCAGCCGGTGGCGATGATGGCGGCGCTCTGGGCGACCTTGCGCACCAGCGTCATCACGCCGGCGAAGATGCCTTCGCGCCGTTGGCCGGTGACGGCCTCATCGATGTCGGGCAGATAGTTGTAGACCGACCATGGCACGAAGTTCAGCGTGCCGCGGCCGAGGCCGGCCAGCACGATGGGCGCGAAGACCCAGAACACGAGGCCGGGGCTGAAGCCGTCGCGCGACGGGTCCAGTGCGGTGAACAGGTTGGCGCCCAGCGCCTTGAAGCCGTCGGCGAACCCTTCCGGCCGCACCAGGTAGAAGCCGAGATACAGCGCCAGCGCCGCGCCGAACAGCGTGATGGCGAGGCGGTAAGCCAGCACGGGGCCGGTGCGGATGACGATCTGGATGGCCACCATCACCGAGATCAGCTGGGCCACGTACATGACCGTCATCAGCTGCGAGATGACGAGCGTCGCGCCCATCAGCACCGTCGTCACGAAGATCGGGAAGGCGGTGTTGAAGATGTCCTGTGACAGATAACCGCCGAGGTAGATGGACAGGTGCTGGCGGAAGGCGCGGATCTTGAGCGTCGAGAACAGGTCGCCGAACATCTTCACCGGCAGGGCCAGCGCGGTCTTGAGCGTCACGCCGCCATAGGTCTGCGACATGACGGCCTGCTCACGCGTGCCGTAGGGGCGCTCCCAGGTGGTCAGCACGACGATGGTGACGACCAGCGAGAAGATGCCGCCAAAGATCGCCGCCATCCAGAAGAAGGTGTCGGGCGAGTCCTTGCCGCCGAACTGGCTGATCAGCACGGTGGGCAGGTAGGAGGCGAGGATCGCCGAACTCTGCGCGACGATCATGCGCGCCCCGGCGAACTTGGCCTTGCGCTTGTAGTCCTTGGTCATCTCGGCGGCCAGCGTTTCCCAGGGGATGAGAAACATCGTGTAGAGCAGCTCGAAGAAGATGAAGGCGAACAGGTAGTACCAGAAGGTGTGGCCGGTGCGGAAAATCAGCGCGAAGCTGGGCAGCAGTGGAATGGTGATCAGCAGGAACACCTTGCGCCGGCCGATCTTGCGGCCGACCCAGGTGTGGCGCAGGTTGTCGGACACGTAGCCGATCAGCGGGCATGTGATGGCTTCGAGCAGTCTTGGGAGACCGAGGATCAGCCCCGCTTCAACGGCGGAGAGGCCGCAGAAGGTGGTGAAGAAATAGAACAGCCAGCCGGTGATGACGGCCTGCGCGCCAGCGCCGAGCATGTCGCCGCTGCCCCAGCCCCAGTAGTTGATCCAGCTGGGTTCTTTGGCGGCGGGGTGGAGGTTGCGAGGCGGGTTCATGTTGTTTGCGCCAGGGGCGCTTGTCTCGTGTGTTTTGGTGTCTTGCCGAGGCCCATGCCGGGACGTCGCCCCGGCGGGCGACCTTCTTTTTGAGCGACCAAAAAGAAGGCAAAAAGTCGCCCCTGACCGCGCCGCCCCTGCGCTGCGCTTCGGGGTTCCCTGCGGTGCGCGGTCGTCGAGGCCCCGCACAGAACTCCCTCCGCTACGCTGCGGTCAGACAGCTGTGCGGAGTCAGCGCTTGAAGCGTGCTGCGCACGCGGCCTCAACGCCCTGTGCTCCTCGGCGGCGCTAAAAGGGGGGTGAATGAACAGCCGGCGCCAGCCGGCTTGTGGGCTTGGCTGTTGGCTTTGGGCTGTTGGCTGTTCCGGGGCTCCCCTTTGGAGGAGCCGAGAAGCGCAGCGACCCAAGGCGCGGGCGAAGCCCGCTTCGTTGACTGACTTCGCGCGGCTGTTTGAGCGCAGCGTAGCGAAGCGAGTTCCGCGCGAGCCTTGGGGCGCGAGCATCGCAGGGGACCCCGCAGCGAAGCGGAGGGGCGACGGAGCAGGGGTCGTTTCTTTGCCTACTTTCTTGTCGACACAAGAAAGTAGGTCGCCCGCCGGGGCGAACTCCCGGCACGGCAGCAGGCAGAGAACCGAAACCACCGCGCAGCCCATCCGTCAGATGAAGCGAACCAACAACTCGCCCATCGCCAGCAAAGCCATCGCCTGCCCGAACGGCATCGACGTCAGCGGGATGTCCTTGTATTCCTGCAGCGTGTTGAACACCGGCGTGCCGAAGCTCACCTGCGTCAGCTCCCCCGCTTCGTTGATCTTGCTGCGAACCGCCAGCGCCGCCTTCACCCCGAAGGCCTCGTAGTCGCGCGAGATGTAGCCCTTGCGCACCGCCTTCAGGATGCCGTAGGCAAAGCCCGCCGAAGCCGCCGCCTCGTCATACGAGGTCGGGTCGTCCAGCAACGTCGGCCACAACCCCGACGGCGATTGGAACTGAGCCAAAGCCTTCACCTGCGCCTCCAGCGTCGACACCAGGAACTGCCGGAACGCATCCCCCTCCGGCAGGTTCAGCAGCTCGATGAACTCCGGAATGACGATCGTGACCCACGAATTCCCGCGCGCCCACAAGGCGTTCGCAAAGTTGTGCCGGCCCTCGAAGGTCCAGCCGTGGAACCACAGCCCCGTCTTGCGGTCCGCCAGGTACTTGATGTGGACGAGGAACTGGCGCTTGGCCTCCTCGACGTAGTGCGGGCGATTCAACAGCAGACCGAACTTGGCGAGCGGCAGCACCGACATCATCAGCGTGTCATCCCACAGCTGCTGGTGGTTCACGCTGTTGTAGACGATGTGCTGGAAGCCGCCTTCCTCGGTGCGCGGCAGCTCGTTGTGGACCCACTCGGCCCAGCGGTCGATGTAGGGCAGGAAGCGGCGGTCACCCGTGCGGTCGAACAGGTAGGCCAGCGTCAGGAAGGGCGCCACCGTGTTGATGTTGCGGCTCGGCATGCCTTCGGCAAAGCGCGCCTCGAACCAGCTCGTCATGATGTCCCAGGCCTTGGGGTCGCCGGTCAGCTCCCAGACCTTGTAGACGCCGTACAAGCCCACGCCGTGCGTCCACTCGAAACCGTTCCAGCCCTTGGTGTCCAGCACCCGGCCGTCGTCCAGGCGCAGCAGGAACTTGCCGTCCTTGTCTTCGATGTTGATCAGGTTGTGTATCAGCCGGTCGATGGCGCCACGGATGTCGTCGCGGTCCGCGCCGAGGTGGGCCGTGTGATGCGCCAGCAGCGGATGGATCTTGGACGAATCGACGGGCTTGAGGATCTGGTTGGACATGGTGTGTCTCTCTTTGGAATTCAACGCTGCAGGTTGCGCGGTTGCGGCACGGCTTCCAGCGGCACGCCGCCGCGCGCCACGGCCAGCGGCACGAGGCGAACGGCCTCCAGCGCGTTGGCGGACTGGCCATCGGTCGTGACGGCCAGTGTCAGCGTGTTCTCGCCGTTCGGGTTGAGGATGCCGGGCGGCAGCACGAAGACGCGCTGCGGTCCGATGTGGGCGATGAACTGGCCCATGTTCCAGCCGTTGACGAAGATCAGCGCGCGGTTCTCCACCTCGGAGCGTGGCTTGCTCGTGTCGCCGAAAGCCAGGCCGAGCTGCACATCATGGCCTGGCGGCAGGTCGAGCTTGAAGCTCGTGCGCAGCCAGTAGGTGCCGGGCGCTGGCGGGGCGGCGCCGATGGTCGTCGCCTCCCAGCCAGGTGCCGGCTTGGCCGGATCGACGGGCAGGTGCCAGCCCATGCGCTCGCCATGCAGGCCGCCGTTGTTCATCGGCCCACGCACCAGGTCGGCGATGTCCTCGCCGCGCTTGTTGCCCTGGATCTTCCAGGCGATGGGCGTGCCAAAGCGCTGGCCGCCCCTGGGCGTGAT
>SEEY01000121.1 GCA_004211235.1 Rubrivivax sp. | reverse complement strand
TCCGATGCGCGGGCCCGATGGGGCGATCTGCAGTCGCATGCCCGGGAATCGGAGGCCATTCACGGCGCCGGCATGTCGCGCGGATTGCCGGACCGGCTGCTCCCGGACGATCTCAGCTACCTGACCTTCTCGCCCCAACGCAAGCCACTGCGCGCGCGTGCCTGGGGCTACTACTTCATGCTCGTGCGCGACAAGCACATCTGGCGGGACAACCACCAGCTGGGCCTGGGGCCGGATCCCGGCACGCACTGGCGCAGCCTGTACTCGCGGCAGCCGCCCGACGTCATCCTCGTGCAGGACGCTCGCGAAATGCGCGAGTTCATCCGCATCGCGTGGCGCATGCAGGACGTTGATCTGGTCTGGCTCGACGAGGCGTTGCGCCTCGACTACGCATGCATGACGCGCCAGAGTCTGGCCGTGCATGTGCGGCGTCCGCTGGCCGAACGATTCACCGGCCTGGGCTTCAAGGCCTGCCGACCGAACCTGGAGAAGCCGCAATGGCTGTGATTGACAACAAGGAGCTCGCTGCTGCCCAGCCGCGCGATCTGGTGGGCCAGACCTTCCTCGTCACCGGCGGCTCTGGCTTCTTCGGCGACTTCTTCATCGGCCAGGTGCTGCGGCGGGGCGCCCAGGTCGTGAACGTGGACATCGTCGACGCAGTGCGTGAGGATGGCGGCCTGACCAACCTGCGCGTCGACATTCGCGACCACGCGGCGCTCGCTTCGGCTTTTCGCAGCAGAGCCCGCATCGATGCGGTCTTTCACTTTGCAGCGTTGCTGGCCCATGGCGACATCACCGATGCGGACATGTTGTCGGTCAATGTGCAGGGCACGCGCAACGTGCTAGACCTCTGCTCGGCACATGGCGTGCCTCGCCTCGTCTTCACGTCCACGAACTGTCTCTGGGGCGGGCCCGTCGGCCATGCGATCGACGAGTCCCTGCCGGCCAAGCCCTGCGAGGCCTATGGCGAGGCGAAGCTGCGGGCCGAAGAGCTGTTGCTTGCGGACCATCGGGTGGTCTGTGCAGTCATCCGCACGCCCACCATCATTCAGGCCGGCCGGCTGGGGCTGCTGGCGATCCTGTTCGAGTTCATTGACGAGGGCCGCAAGGTATGGGCGGTCGGCGGTGGGCGCAACCGCTATCAGTTCATCGCGGCAAGGGATCTGGCGGAAGCGGCCCTGCTGGCTCGGCAGATCGAGAAGACGGAGCTGTTCAACGTCGGCAGCGACGCAGTGCCCTCGCTGCGCGAAACCTATGAGTACGTCATCCGCCGCGCTGGCACGTCGGCGCGCGTGGCCACGCTGCCTACCTGGCTGGCTCTGCCTTTGATGAGGCTCACGCATGCGCTGCACATCTCGCCGCTCGGGCCCTACCACCGGCGCATGATTGCCGAGGACTTCGAGTTCGACACCACCAAGGCACGGCGCATGCTGGGCTGGCGGCCCACGCTTGGCAACAACGAGATCCTGGCAGAGGCGTTCGAGTACTACCGCAGCAACAAGCGCGCCATCCAGGCGCGCAGCGGTGCCAGTGCGCATCGCAGTGCCACACCCATGGGCGCGGCCATTCGCCTGCTCAAGTGGCTGTCCTGAGGGCCGCGTCGCGTCAGGGCGGCGCGCTCGCGAGCTGGGTGCAGGCGTACAGCGCATAGCTCTGCGGCGGCTCCCGGTGCCGGGCGGGCGACCAGGTGGCCAGCGGCTCCCACGGCAAGCGCCCCGGCAGCACCATGAAATCCGGTCTGTCCTGCTGGCCGCACAGGGCCGTCAGGCGATCCAGCGCGGGCATGTCGCAAGCTCGCCGGGCGGCGCTGTCCTTTGTCATCAGCGAGGCGCTTCGGCAGCTCTCACGATCACTCCGGATCGTTCGGTATGTCTCCTTGCGAGCGCCGAAGATGAGCGCAGTGTCGCGGTTGAACAGCAAGCCCGCCCCTTGTTGGGCCGAGTAGTGGCTTGGGCGTTCGAGCATGCTCCACACGGGGACGAGGTAGTACGGCCAGTACACCGTTGCGTTGGCAGGCAAGTGCGCGGCGAAGGGATGCGCGGAGCCGGTTGGTATTTCCACGGCACGGGCAAGGTCGGGGCGCTGGTCCCAGTTGAAGACGGCCGTACCCACGAGGAGCGCACTCAGGCTCAGGGCTGCGAGCGCACCCGGACGGCCTTTGCCGGCAAGGAACAACAGCGTCGCAAAGCCAAACGCGGCCACCACCGGGGAGGCGGCGATCCGGCCGAATCCGTCGCTCCAGAACGTTTCAGGCGTCTGCCAGCTGATCTCTCCTAACTGGTCTTGCAGTTGGTAGGCCGACAGCCCCAGCACGCACAGCAGGATGCAGCCACAAGCGACCCGCACCACACCACCAGACACAGCGTGCCCGCCCAATGCCGCCACGCAGACAAGCGCCCACAGCGACAGCGTGGCAACGCCATGGCCCATGCTGGCATGCGAGTTCAGCAGCGCAAGCAGCAACGCACAGGCGCTGACGGGCCATAGGCCACCAAGCCGATAGAACCGCACCACCAGCCACGGCGCCAGCGCCATGGCTACCAGGTGCACGATCCAATGGACCCGCCACACCTGCAATTGCGTCACCAGCACGGAGTGAAGAGCGTCTGTGCCGATGGCGGTGAGGCTCACCAGGCCGACGGCCGTGGCGATAAGGGCGTAGAGCAGCCTCGTCCACGCGTCCGCAGGCCGCGACCGAGCGACCGCTAGCAGGATGGCCAGGTCGAGAACCACGCGCAATTGGTCGTCGAGCGTCCACGTCGACAGCATCACCATGGGGTTGCTGGTCTCGACCAACGCCCACCAGTACGGGTCATAGGTCTTCAACAGGCCCTCCCACGGCCGCACCCCAGCCAGTGCAGCCAGCCAGACGGCGGGAACCAATGCGGCCAGCCAGAGCCAGCGGCGTTGTGATTGGATGAGGTAGCACCAGCTGGTCACGATCACGGGCAGCGACATCAGCGGGTGGAAACCGGCCGCAAGTATCTGCAGGGCCGCGGCGGCGCCCTTTCGACCGTCCAGCAATGCCACGAGACTCCACAGCAGCAGCGGCTCGGCAAAACTGCGGGCGGTCACAAACGGCTCACCGTAGCCAATGATCGTGATGCCGCCATAGATCGGTGACATGACGGCGAAGGCGAGTGCACCCCAAAGTGGGACAAGCCCGGATGGCTCGAGGCGCCGCAGCAGTGCCAGCACCGCGCCGAGCATCAGCAGCCAGCCAGTCATCAGGACGGCGACATGCGTCGTCAGCAGGCCGAAGTGCCTGTAAAGCGGCACCATCAGGTGGGCGTAGATGGAATAGCTGTCCTGGGAGCCGCCGGCAAAGAAAGTGTCCTGGCTCAGCGCCGGCACACGGGAGTGCAGCAGGGCTTGCCCCAGGTAGAGAACGCCGTCATGCCGCAGGCCTTCATACGGATGGGACATCAGCATGCAGGCGCCGATGGCCAGCATTGCAGCGAGTTTCAGCAGTCGGCTCTGGTCAATCATGGATCCAGACGATAAAAGAGAAAGGGGCCGAAGCCCCTTTCTCTCCAAATGCCGCGAGGGCGGCATGCATCGCTATGAAGTTCAGGTGTTGTTCTTCTCGATCGAGCTCTTGATGACGGCGTCGGTGATGTTGGTCGTTGTGGTCCAGATCACCGCATCGCCAACGATGTTCGTCGGGCTGAAGACGATGGTTTTGCCCACCGTGCCCGTGCCGATGTCATTCAGGGTGATCGTGATCACGCCGTCCGTAACGGAGGTCACTGCGCTGACTTCCTTGGTGGCCTTGAAGGCGCTGGCGTCGGGGATGCCATTGGTATTGCTGCTGCAACCAGTTGCAACGCCGCCCTTTTCTTGAATGCACAAGGCCACAGCGGTCTTGTAGCCGTCAGCCACGGTGATGGCGTTCGCCGTCTTGGCGCGGGTCGTGTAGGTGCGGTACTGCGGCAGGGCCACAGCGGCCAGGATGCCGATGATGGCCACGACGATCATCAGTTCGATCAGGGTGAAGCCCTGTTGGGCGCGTGCTTTGACTTGCATATCGGTTACTCCGGCGAGCGTGGTTGGGTGGGGACAGACCCCATGAATGCAGGGGGCGTGCCAGCTTCATGTGCCATCGGCAACGTGCGAAACCGCACGTTCTACTGCGCCGGTCGCCCGGTTCTGACAAAAAACGTCAGTGCGGAGTGACGCGTTCTGTCAGGCTGCCCCATTGCGCCAAGAAACGTCAGCCAAGAAAAACGGCGCCCGAGGGCGCCGTCGACCGCGAGATGCAGCCGGCGCCTACAGCGCCATCTCCTGCCCCGCCTGCAGCGCGCTGATGCGATGCGGGCTGCCGAGGCCCCGCACGCCTGCCATGACGGCCTCGCCCTCGCCGGGCTTGATGTGGGTGATGCGCACATCCACGCTGCCGGCGAGCTGGGACAGTTCCCGGCCGAGGTCGCTCGGGCACAGGTGCTGGCTGACGTGGGCGAGCGCGATCTCGTCGTCGCTGAAGGCCGTCTCAATGACGAGGTGCGAGAGCTTCAGCTGCGCCAGGCGCTGCCACAGCGCCGGGTTCGGGCCGGTGTCGCCGGTGAAGACCCAGTGCGCATGGCCGCTGGCCGCGCCGCCGTCGACGGCGAAGCCGACCGCCGGGACGGTATGCACGGCCGACAGCACCTCGATGCTGCGGCCGCCGAGGTCCAGGCGGTCACCGATCTGGAAGGGGTGCAGGCTCAGCACCGGCGCTTCACGGCTGGGCAGGCGGGTGAAGTCGGGCCAGATGGCGCCGTTGAAGATGTGCTGCTGCAGAGCCGCCAGCGTCTCGGGCAGGCCGTGGACCTGGATGGGCGGCCGGCCGGCGGCGGCGCGCAGGCGCAGCACGGCATCGGCGAGCAGCGGGATGCCCAGCACATGGTCCAGGTGGGAGTGGCTGAGCAGGATGTGGTCGATGGCAGCCAGGGCGTCCAGCGGCAGGTCGCCAACGCCGGTGCCGGCGTCGATGAGGACGTCCTCATCGAGCAGGAAGGCGGTGGTCTTGTAGCCGGCGGCGATTGCACCGGAGCAGCCCAGGACGCGGATGTTCATGCAGTGCGTTGACTCGGGATTCGGGGCCTCGCGTCAGGCGAGGTGGAGCCGAGAATGTACGCAGCGCCCCGGTATCGCAGGCGGTCGGATTACCGACTTGGGGGTATGCCATCCGTGAGGAAGTCACGCAGCCGTTGAGCCGGCTGCGCGCGCCCTCAGCCCTGGATGAACTGCATCTGCGTGCCGGCCAGTTCGATCAGATCGCCGGTGCGCAGTGCAATCGATTCGCCCGTCAGCGGAATGCCGTTGACGCTCGGGCGCTGGCCGCCCTCGACATGGGCAAAGACGTAGCCGGTGGGCCGCTTCGTGATGGACGCCACCTGCACGCCGGGCTTGCCCAGCGTCGTGACGACCTTGGTCAGTGCAACCTCGCGGCCAGCAGCCGCGCCGGTCAGCACCTTGATCGAGGCCGGGCCGATGGGCGCCGCGGTGCCGAGGCCACCAAAGGAAGAACCCGCGCCGAGGCTGGGCACCGCCGCCCCCGGCTTGAGAATCATGGTCTTCTCGTAGTCGGTGCCGTCGTTGGTCAGGTACTTGATCTTGTACTTGCCGATCTCGACGGTGTCGTTGTCGGCAAGCAATTGCTTCTTGATGGCCTTGCCGTTGATGTAGGTGCCATTGGTGGAGTTGAGGTCTTCGATGAAGACGTCATTGCCGACCATCTGCAGCACGGCGTGCTCGCCCGACACCGCGAGGTTGTCGATGACGATGTCGTTGTACGGCCGCCGACCCAGCGTGGTCTTGTCCTTCGTGATCTGCACCTCCTTGATCACGACGCCGTCGAGCGACACCACCAGTTTGCCCATGAATGACCTCAAGTTCTGTTTTTCGTGCCGTGACTTGTCAGGCAGAGGGGTCTCTGCCGCCACGTCGACCGAAGGGCCACCAGCCCCGTCCTTCGGCCTTTTGGCGGCCCTCAGCGCGGGCCAGGATGAGCGCGATGTTATCGCGCCCGCCGCTGTCATTGGCTGCGTTGATCAGCGTGCGTGCGGCCTCCGGCAGCGCGGGGTTGCCGGCCAGCAGGGCAGCGATGCTGTCGTCGTCGAGCATGTCGGACAGTCCGTCCGAGCAGAAGAGGTAAACGTCCCCGGCCTGCACCTCGTGCAGATGCAGCTCCAGCAGCACCGTGTCCTCGACGCCGACGGCGCGGGTCACGAGGTTCTTGTTGCTGGAGAAGGCGGCTTCTTCCACGGTGAGCAGTCCGGCGTCGATCTGCTCCTGCAGCAGGGAGTGATCGCGGGTGATCTGTGCCAGGCGGCCCGCGCGCAGGCGATAGCCGCGCGAGTCGCCGACGTGGCCGAGCAGCAGGCCCTCGGGACGGAAGACGCCAAGCACCAGCGTCGTGCCCATGCCGGCATAGCGCGGGTTGGTGTTGGCGGCGTTGAAGATGGCGCGGTTGGCGTTGTCCACGCAGATGTCCATCGCCCGCCTGACTTCGCCGGCGCGAGCCTCGCGGCCGGCGTCCTTGAGCCAGCGGCCAAGTTCGGTGTGGATAAAACCGGTCAGCATCTGACTGGCTACTTCACCGGCGTTGTAGCCTCCCATGCCGTCAGCCAGCACGGCCAGGCCAGCCGCCTCGTCGAGGGCGACCGAGTCTTCGTTGTTGTCGCGAGCACGGCCCACGTCGGTGGCGCTGAAGAACTCCAGGATCATGAGGCTTGGCGGGGGTCTTGCGGCTCGTGGGGTTCGGCAGGGGAGAGACGATTCTGCCCTGCTTCCTCCGGCGTCAAGCGCAGTGTTTGTGCGAAGGCTGGATCGAGCGGCTGCTGGTTTTCGGGCAGGGCCGGCTCCGCCTGCAGATCCATGACAAGGACGGCGTTCAGGTCGCGCGCCATCTGCTCGCCGGAGGGGTAGCGCAGCTCGGGGCGCTTCTCCAGCGCGAGCGCCAGCACCAGGGCCAGCGATTCGGGCAGCTCCGGGCGGCGGGTGCGTATATCGGCTGCAGGTTCGGTGGCGATCTGCTGCATCAGCCGCGCCATCGAGTCGCTCTGGTGCGGCAGCGAGCCGGCCAGCAGCTGGTAGAGCAGCACGCCCAGCGAATACAGGTCGCTGCGACCGTCGACCGTGAGGCCGGCGAGCTGCTCGGGCGACATGAAGGACGGCGTGCCAAGCACGAGACCGGTGCGCGTGCGGCTGCCGTCGCCGACGCGGGCGATGCCGAAGTCCATCAGCTTGAGGCTGCCGTTGACGCGGTCGAGCATGACGTTGGCGGGCTTGATGTCGCGGTGGATGACGCCCTGACTGTGCGCATAGTGCAGGGCCCGGGCAAGCCGCGCGCCCAGCAGCACCACGTCGCGCACGGGCAGCAGCTGGGAGGGCTTGGTGAAGAGGCTCAGGTCGCGGCCGAGCACGTATTCCAGCGCCAGCCAGGCGTCGCGGCCGTCCTGGCCGGCATCGACGACCTGCAGGATGTCGGGGTGGTCGAGCGAGCGGGCGGCGCGAGCCTCCCGCATGAAGCGCTCGCGCACGTCCGCCAGGTCTTCGGCAGAGAACTCTCGGCTCAGCGCCAGCCGCTTGACGGCGACCTGGCGGCCGGTGGAGCGCTGCGTCGCCTTGTAGACGATGGCCATGGCACCGCGGCCGATTTCGGCGCCGAGTTCGTAGTCCCGCAGGTCGGGCGGCGGTGCCGTGGACCGGGCCTGCGGCGGCGAGGCGCCGGGAGCGTGCGTGTGCTGAACGGCGGGCAGCGTCGACAGCTCACTGGGCGGCGCGTCGGCGGCGTCCGCGACCCGGCCGATCAGGCGTTGCCAAAAGCCGCCAGACTTGCCGGGTTTGCCGCCACTTGCCATGCGTTGATCTTATGGGGCCTAGGCCTTTTGCTTGCCGCGGCGCGCCAGCCACATGCCGGTGGCGACGACGAAGACCGCGCCCGTGATGCTGACCGCGTAGTCCAGGCCATGCATGTGGGTCTCGAACCAGCCGTGCAGCGCCTTGTCCGTCGTCGCCATCTCGCCAGCGACGAAACCCAGCAGCGCCGCGCCCAGCGTGATGATGACGGGGAAGCGTTCCATCACCTTCAGCAGCAGCGTGCTGCCGAAGATGATCAGCGGAATGGACAGGCCCAGGCCGATGATGAGCAGCAGCGTGCGCACGTTCTCGGGCGCCGTCTCGGCGGCACCGGCGACGGCGATGACGTTGTCCAGGCTCATCACGAGGTCGGCAATGAGGATGGTCCGGATGGCCACCCAGACGCTGCTGCTGGCATGCACGTCAGCGTCGTCGTCGTTGTCGGCCAGCAACTGCACGCCGATCCACAGCAGCAGCGCGGCGCCGACCAGTTTTAGCCACGGCAGCTCCAGCAACTGCACGGCAAACAGCGTCAGCACGACGCGCAGCACGATGGCCGCGCCGCTGCCGAAGAGGATGGCCTTCTTCTGCTGCTCGGCAGGCAGGTTGCGCGAGGCCAGCGCGATGACGACGGCGTTGTCGCCCGACAGCAGGATGTTGACCCAGATGATCTTCATCAGCGCGATGAAGAAGGCGGTGGTGAGCAGGTCCATGGCAGGTCGATGTTCTTGGGCGTCCGAGTGTCGGTCCGCCGAGGCAGCGGGCGCCTGCGTGCAACTACGCAGACACCAATGAAAAAGGGCCGTTCAGCGAACGGCCCTCGTCAGACGCTGAAGCGGTTCAGAGCAGCGCTTTCAGCAGTTTGGCCATCTCGGACGGATTGCGCGTGACCGTGAAGCCGCACTCTTCCATGATGGCGAGCTTGGCGTCGGCAGTGTCGGCGCCGCCCGAGATCAGCGCACCGGCGTGGCCCATGCGCTTGCCGGCCGGCGCCGACACTGCCGACGCCAAGCTCGCCATCATGGAAGAGTGC
>SEEY01000816.1 GCA_004211235.1 Rubrivivax sp. | reverse complement strand
TAGGCACCGACGCCTCTCCCACGGGCGCCGAGCTGGTCAACGCAATGCTGGCCGCCATCAACGCGGACGGCCAGTCGCCGGTCGTCGCCAGCGTGTTGCCCGACAGGCTGGCGACGACCGGCGACTGGCCGTCCGCGTTGATGGCGGCCAGCATTGCGTTGACCAGCTCGGCGCCCGTGGGAGAGGCGTCGGTGCCTACGCTGTAGTGGCGCGCACCGATGTCGAAGCCGTAGCTGACGTTGGCCAGTGGCGCGGCCGACACGGCGACCGTCGTGACCTGGGCGCGCGTGGCGTCGGCCGCGAGGACCAGCGTCGCGCTGGGCTCGTCGCTGACGCTGATGTCGCTGACGGTGAAGCTGGTGTTGTCGGTATGGCCGATCAGCCACAGGGTGTGGTCGCCGGACGGGTCGGCGGCGATGGCGGTGTCGCCGGCGTCGTTGGCCGTGCGCAGCAGCTGGTAGCCGACCGGCGCGCTGAGCGGCGAGTGCCGGATCTGCACCTCGGCGGCGTAGAGGTCGGCCACGCCCTGGTCGTAGATGTTGTCGCCGTTGCGGAGCTCCTGGATGGTGCCCGCCGCGTCGATGGTGATGCGACCGATGGTGTTGTCGGCACCGGCCGTGTTCTTCTGCGCACCGACGCTGGCGCCAGCCTCGATGTAGTCGATGTAGAGGTTCCTGGCCGACCTGACGAGGATGTCGTCGCCGTCGGCGAAGTTGACGAGGCGACGCACGCGGATGTCGCCGCCGGCTTCGACGCTGATGGAACCATCCCGGGCGCTGACATCCTCCAGCGTGATGTTGCCGGCTTCCTTGATGCGGATGTCGCCGGCGACGGTGCTGGATGCCGTCAGGTGGCTCACCAGCGTGTTCAGCTGGATGGCGCCGGCGGCGGTGACGATGAGCCGGTCGGCGATGGCGACGGAGGCGTCGTCGGTGCTGAGCGTGTCGGCCACCAGCGTCAGCGTGCCGCTGGCGCGCACGATGCCGCCCTGCAGCGTCAGCGTGTGGGCCTGGGGCACGGTGCCACCCGGCGGGGTCGGTGGGTTGGCGACGTCGATGCGCACGTTGTCGGCCGCGGAGAAGCCGGTCAGGCCGCCGACGAAGCCGCTGAGCGTCAGGCTGTTCTCGAGCTTGATGCTGATGTCGTGCAAGGCGCGAAGCTCGAACTGCTTGGCGCCCAGGCTGGCGACCTGCACGTCGATGTGGCCGGAGGCCTGGGCCTGGCCGCGCTCGTCGAAATGCTTGACCGAGCTCAGCACGCCATCGCCGTCGAAGTCAACGCCGAGGATGGCGACTTTGCGGCCATCGTCGAACACGCCGTCGGCAAAGCCGTCGCCGTCGGCATCGAGGCCGGTTTCGACGTAGACGTCGTTGGAATCGTTGATGCCGTTGATGCCGTTGTTGCCGTTGAGGTCGAAGGACTTGATGATGTCCGTGTCGCCGCGCGCGGTCAGCAGCAGCTCGTCGATGAGGCCGTCGCTGTCGGCGGTGGCGGGACTGCCGTCGCTGAAATGCATGGCCTTGAGGCCGATGGTGCCGCTCAGGCGCAGATCCTGGCCGGAGATCAGCTCGAGATGGCGGTTGGCCAGCAGCGTGCCGCTGAGGCTGAGCGTGCTGCCGCTTTCCAGGATCAGCGTGTCAGCGGTGAGGTCGGCGGGCAGCAGGCGCGACGCGCTGCTGCCGGTGCCGAACAGGAAGTAGTCGCCGGCGCGGTACTCCATGCGCTCTTCGGCATTGAAGAAGCGATAGAGCTGCACCGACTGCCTGGCGACGAAGGCCACGCCGGCGGTGTAGGCCAGGGAGTCGGGATGGGCGGTCGTCGCGTTGACCGGTGCACTGACGATGACGCTGCCGAGCGTGCTGACGAGGCGCAGGTTGTCGCCCCGGATCAGCGGCAGCGACGTCTCGGAG
>SEEY01000815.1 GCA_004211235.1 Rubrivivax sp. | reverse complement strand
GCGGAAGCGCGACGACATGCGCCCGCATGAAGGCGATGGACAGCTCCAGCCCCATGGAGCACGGCGTCGCCGAGCGCAGCGCGACGACCGGGTCGGGCCCGCGTGTCAGCGCGGCCTGCAGCTCCGCGGCGAGCGGCACGCTGAAGCTCGCCTTGGCGGTGCCGTCGGCCTCATGTTCGGTCAGGCGGGTGGGGCCGGGCCGCGACCAGACGGTGACGCCATTGACCTCCAGCCGCAGATCGGTCGGCAGGCCGGGCATCTCGATGGTCTGCTCGAGCAGGTCAGCCGCAGCGACATTGGTGGCGAAGGTCAGCTCCAGCCGCTCGGTCTGCACTTCGGCGAAGCTGACGCTGCCGGTGGCGCCGCCGGACGGAATGCCGTCGGCCATGTAGGTGAAGCCATCGCCCGCCCATTTGCGGACGTCCAGCAGCGTCTTGCCGGACGGCAGGCTCACCGACGCGACGTTGCGCAGCCCGCCGAAGTCCAGCACGACGGTCTTGCCGCTCTGGCCCTGGCGCACCTGGGCGACGCGGCCGACCGTGATGAGCACTGCCTCGCGCACCGTGATGGCGGCGGTGGCGGAGGTGACGACCGCGTCGGCCGGCAGCGTGGCCGTGCGCACGGTCTCGACGTCGCCGAGCTGAAAGAAGTAGGCCAGCACGAGCGGCACCGTCTCCACGACCGAGCCCTTGCCCCAACCCACCTCCATGCCGACGACGCCGGTGGCCATGTTGCGCTCGCTCAGTCGGCTTCGGCGTTGAAGGTCTGGGCGGCGCCCAGCACGTTCATGACGCCGTCCAGGTCCTCGCCCACCTCGACGCCCTTGGCGGCCAGGCTGCGCGTGAATTGCGCCTGCTCCGATTCGGTCAGCTTGCCCGCGTCGGTGTACTTCTCGATGAGCGCATTGACGGTCACGTCGTCCTTGACGAGCTCGTCGTAGATCGTGCCGAGCTGGCGGCCTTTGAATTGCGCCGTCGCACCGACGACGACATCGGCCAGCAGGCTGCGGCCATTGCCGAAGACGACGTTGACGACCGCGCCGCGCACGACCTGCGTGCCGGCCTTGGGCGTCTGCGACAGCACGCGTGGCGACTGGTAGATGGCCTCGATGGGGCCGATCTTGGCTTCGTCGATCAGCACCTCCTTGACGAGGGATGACTTGCGCACCGCGAAGGCGCTGGTCTTGCTGTCGCCGAGGGCGCGGATGTCGCGGATGTCGGAAACGCCGAGGTTGAAGTTGGTGGCCATGGGGTCAGTCCTTCTTGACGAGAGTGGTGCCGAGCTTGAGGCCGACCTTGGCCAGCGCGGCGGCGGCTTCGGACTGCGTCAGGCCGGTGAGGTTGGGCACGGTGACGTTGGGCGTTTCCAGCTCGGCGCTGACGACCAGCCGCACCTGCGCATTGCCGTCCGCCACCAAGGCGCCGGGCAGCGGCTGCTGCACCAGCACGACGGCGGTCTGGAAGCGCGTCGGCGGGCTGGCCTTGGGCACCGTCTCGCCGGAGGTGTCGAGGATGTTGTCGAGCGTCAGGCCCGCCGAGGCGAGCGTGGACAGCGCCTGCAGCAGGCTGCGGCCGAACAGGTCGGGCATGGTCTTCTGCGTCACGGTGAGCGCGACGCTGGCCGTGGTGGCGGCCGGCACGGCGACGTCCACGCTGACATCGGCGCAGCCGGCGGCGCTGATCTTCAGGCTCCAGGTGCCGTCGGTCAGGCCGGCGAGCTGGTGCGCCGTCTGGCCCGGGAAAGGCGGGATGGCGGGGATGGCCCGGCCGCCGCCCGCGGGCACCGCGACGACACGTGCATCGGACCGCGGCTGGCCGCCGGCGGTGACGGTCACCATCACCGCGTTGCCGCCGAGGGCGTTGACGGCGTCGTACAGCGCGTCGACGGCGCCGATGATCACGTTCCACGCC
>SEEY01000814.1 GCA_004211235.1 Rubrivivax sp. | reverse complement strand
AGCGAAGACAGCGGGCTGCCGCCCTATGAACTGGAACCCGACTACCGCCTCAAGCTGGGCGAACTGGCCGGTTTCCTGCGCCAGCCGGCGCGCTATTTCTTCCGGCGCCGCCTCGGCGTCCACTTCGGCCAGCGCGAAGTGGTGGGCGAGGACGAGGAACCGTTCTCGCTGGACGCGCTCGAGCGCTATCTATTGGAGGATACGCTGCTCGACGACAGCGGCACCCAGGAAGCCCAGGGCGAGGTGCGCCAGGTGCTGGCCACGCGCGCCGGGCGCCTGGCGCGCGAGGGCGTGCTGCCGATCGGCCTGATCGGGCGCCAGTGGCAGCAGCAGCTGGTCGACGAGCTGGTGCCGGTGCGCTCCGCCTGGCTGGCACTGGGGGCGCGCTATCCGCAGCCGGCGCCCAAGCTGGCGGTCAGCCTGGATCTCGATGGCATTGTGTTCGACGACTGGATCGACCGCCTGCGCAGCAGCGACGAACGCAGCGTGTGGCTGATGCAGATCTCATCCAAGGTGCTCGACCGCAAGGGCGCGCCGCGCGGCGACAAGCTGATCGGGCCGTGGTTGCGCCAGCTGGCCGCCGGCGCATCCGGGGCCGCGCTCACCGGCTACCTGGTGGCGCGCGACGGCATCGTCGAGATGGCGCCGATTGCCCAGGACCTGGCGCTGGCCACGCTGCGGCAACTGGCGGCGCTGTGGCGCCGTAACCTCGACCATCCGTTGCCGGTGGCCTGCAAGACCGCGCTGGCGCAGCTGCAGGACGGTGACGCGCGCGAGACCTATGACGGCGGCTTCGAGCTCCCCGGCGAGGTGGAAGACCCCTGCCTGGCGCGCCTGTGGCCGGAATTCGCGCTGCTGCGCGCAGCCGGCGGCTGGCCCGACGTGGCCGAGGCGCTGTACGGGCCGCTGGTGGCCTGGCTGGAAGCCGGCGTGACGGTGACCCGCTTCGAGGGAGGCGAGGCATGAGCCAGCTTCTCGACGCCCTGGACTTCCCGCTGCACGGCGCGCGCCTGATCGAGGCCAGCGCCGGTACCGGCAAGACCTGGACCATCGCCGCACTGTACCTGCGCCTGGTACTCGGCCATGGCACGAAAGGCGGTGACGACAGCGCTGGCCTGTGGGATGAACCCGAAGAACCGAGTGCCTTCGCGCGCCCGCTGCTGCCGCCCGAGATCCTGGTCATGACCTTTACCCGCGCCGCCACGCGCGAGCTGTCCAACCGCGTGCGCGAGCGGCTGGTGCAGGCGGCGGCCTATTTTCGTGGCGAAGCGGCGTTCGACGATCCCTACCTGGAAGCGCTGTCCGACAGCTACCTCGACGATGCCGAGCGCGAACGCGCCGCGCACCGCCTGGTGCTGGCCGCCGAGACCATGGACGAAGCGGCCATCTTCACCATCGACGCCTGGTGCCAGCGCATGCTGCGCGAGCACGCTTTCGACAGCGGCAGCCTGTTCGACGAGGAACTGGTCAGCGACGAGCGCGGCCTGTTCGAGGATGCCGCCCACGATTACTGGCGCCAGCAGGTCTACCCTTTGAGCAGCCAGGCCTTGAAGGTGCTGCTGTCGGCCTTTGCCGACGTCGAGCTGCTCAAGCGCGCGGTGCGCGAGCTGGTCGGGCGTGCCGACATACTGAAAGGCGAGAGCGAGGAGCCGCTGGGCGCGCTGATCGCCCGCATCGAGCGCGAACAGAAGGCCGAGCTGGCGCGCCTGAAGGACGGCTGGGTGGAGCGCGCGAATGCGATGGAGAGCTGGATCGCGTTTCATCGCGAGCGCCATCCGAAAGCCTTCAACGGCAACAAGATGCGGCCCGATTCGCTGGTGAAGTGGTTCGAGGCGCTGCGCGGCTGGGCCGCCGACCCGGCGCGCCACATGCCGGACCTGAGCGAGGCGGCCTGGGGCCGCCTGACCCCGGAC
>SEEY01000813.1 GCA_004211235.1 Rubrivivax sp. | reverse complement strand
GCGCGTCACTGGGCGTGAAGGGGCTGCCGGGCCAGTAGGCGCGGTCGGGGTCGAGCGCGGCGCACACCTCGGGCAGCAGACCCTCGTAGATCGCCCGGGCCTCGAAGCGCTCGGCCGGCACGCCCGGGCCGGCCAGGCCGAGCGACTCGGCAATCATGTAGTCCTCGTTGTTGCCACACCAGAGCGCCAGGCAGGCGTGGTGCCGCAGCCGCTTCACTGCGGCTTCTGCTTCGGCGCGCACGCTGCGCTGGAAGGCCTCGTCGGCGGGATAGATGCCGCAAGCAAACATGAAGTCCTGCCACACCAGCAGGCCGAATTCGTCGCAGGCGTCGTAGAACGCATCGTGCTCGTAGATGCCGCCGCCCCAGACGCGCAGCATGTTCATGTTGGCCGCGGCCGCCTGGGCGACGCGCTCGCGGTAGCGGGCCGGCGTGATGCGCTCGAGCAGGCTGTCGTCGGGAATCCAGTTCGCACCGCCGGCGAACAGATCCTGACCGTTCACCTCGAAATGAAAGCTGCTGCCGGCCTCGCCCGCGACCGGCGCCTGCACCAGTCGCAGCGTGCGCAGGCCGATGCGGCGCCGGTCTTCGGCGAGCACCTGGCCGCGCTCGTCCTGCAGCCGCATGACCAGGGTGTAGAGCGGCTGGCCGCCCAGGCCGCGCGGCCACCACAGCTGCACGTCGGTGGCGGCGAGCGTGGCCACGGCGGCGTCAGCCGCGGCGACTTCCCGGGTGGCGACGCTGCGCCCTTGCGGGTCGAGCAGTTCGAAGTGGCAACGCGTGGCGGTGCCCTGCAGCCTGGCGGCGACCTGCAGCGTGGCGGTGCGGGCGGCTGCATTCACGTCGCTGCGGCAATGCAGGTCGTCGATGCGCGCGGCCCAGCCATGGCGGCGCACCGGCCGCCACGGGCCGCTGACGACCAGCTCGGGGCCCCAGTCCCAGCCGAAGTGGTACTGCGCCTTGCGGGCGTGCAGACGCGCGCTGTCGCCGTTCCACAAGGCGCGCTTGCCGTGCACGGCTTCCACCTCGCGGGCACGCGCCAGCGGCGGATCGAAGCGCAGCACCAGCTCGTTGCGGCCGGGCCGCAGCAGCCCGCGCACGTCCACGCGGCGCGGCACGAACATGTTGTCGGAGCTGAACAGCTGCTCGCCGTTCAGCCACACGGTGCAGTAGGTGTCGAGGCCGTCGAAGACGAGGTCCTCCTGTGGTGACAGTTCTGCCACGTCGAATGCGGTGCGCCAGGCCCAGGTGCGCTCGGCCACCCAGCCCACCTCGGCTTCGTTGCGGCCGTAGAAGGGGTCGGGCATGCGGCCGGCGGCCAACAGCGCGCCATGCGCCGTGCCGGGCACCGTGGCGGGCAGCCAGGCCTCATCGGGCAGTGCAGTCAGCACCGTCCAGCTGGCGCCATGGGGCGCCTCGGCGAGTTGCCAGCCGTGGGCCAGTTCGATCAAGGTTGCGGAGGTCACGGCGCTTGAAAATCCCCGCGGCCACCATACAGGCGCCGCTAAACATCAATTTGTTGCGCATTTTGTTTCTCGCAAATCCCGGCCGCGATACGGGGAAGCACCGATCAAATCCGATTTACAACAGGCCGGTAAGCTCACAACTTCGGGCCAATAATCGCTCCGTTTAGTAAACGGCCGCAGCCCAAGCTATCGTTTGTCGCCTCTCAGCGCCATTGCGCACAGCCTGTCGGCAAGATGGCGCCGCTGCCACCGGCGGTCGTCGCGGCCCCGCCCGAGCAGAGACATGAACTGGCTGAAAGGATTTGCGTTGTCCCTGTCCTTGGTGCTCCCCGCCGCTGGCCATGCCGATGCCCGGTTGCGCGCCGTCATCGAAAGGCTGGACTCCGGCGAAGCGATCACGCTCGCCGCCATCGGCGGCTCCATCACCACCGGTTACGCCGCCGATGGC
>SEEY01000812.1 GCA_004211235.1 Rubrivivax sp. | reverse complement strand
CCGCCGCCTGCCCCAGAAGTGGCCAAGCCGGCGCTGCGCGTCGTCAAGGCCGTCGACGCCGCTGCCGAAGAGAAGCAGAAGCAGGACGACTTGGTCCGCCGCCGCAAGGCTGCAGAGTCCGAGGCCGCCGCGATCCGCGCGATGATGAACGCGCCCAAGAAGGTCATGGTCGCGGCCAAGAAGGAAGAGCCAAAGCCGGCTGAACCGGCGGCTGGCATCAAGGGCACCATCCACAAGAAGGTCGGGGCGCCTGGCGCACCGGCTGCTCCGGGCAGCGCCGCGGCCAAGCCGGGCGACAAGAAGTCGGTCAAGTCCGAGAAGCTGTCGTCCAGCTGGGCCGACGACGCCGCCAAGAAGCGTGGCCTCAAGACCATCGGTTCCGGCCCGGCCGGTGCTGGCCGCCCGGGTGGCGGTGGCAACTGGCGTGCTCCGGCGCGCGGTGGCCGCGGTGGCCGCGGTGGCCGTGACGACGGTGGCTCGAACTTCACGCCGCCGGTCGAGCAGCAGACCATCGAGGTCCACGTGCCCGAGACGATCTCGGTCGCCGATCTGGCGCACAAGATGTCGGTCAAGGCTGCCGAGGTCATCAAGCAGCTGATGAAGCTGGGTCAGATGGTCACCATCAACCAGCAGCTGGACCAGGAAACGGCCATGATCCTCGTCGAGGAAATGGGCCACAAGGCCATGCCGGCCAAGCTGGACGATCCCGACGCGTTCCTGGAAGAAGAGGGCGCCACCGCCGAGCAGCAGCACGAGTCGCTGTCGCGCGCCCCGGTCGTGACCGTCATGGGCCACGTCGACCACGGCAAGACCTCGCTGCTGGACTACATCCGCCGTGCCCGCGTTGCTGCGGGTGAGGCGGGTGGCATCACGCAGCACATCGGCGCGTATCACGTCGAGACGCCGCGCGGCATGATCACCTTCCTGGACACCCCGGGTCACGCAGCCTTCACGGCCATGCGGGCTCGCGGCGCCAAGGCGACGGACATCGTCATCCTGGTGTGCGCGGCCGACGACGGCGTCATGCCGCAGACCAAGGAAGCCATCCACCACGCGAAGGCCGCTGGCGTGCCGATCGTGGTCGCGATGACCAAGATCGACAAGCCGGATGCCAACCCCGAGCGCGTCAAGAGCGAACTCGTGGCAGAGCAGGTCGTGCCGGAAGAGTTCGGCGGCGAGGCACCGTTCATCGGCGTGTCGTCCAAGACCGGCCAGGGCATCGACGAGCTGCTGGAGCAGGTGTTGCTGCAGGCCGAAGTGCTGGAGCTGAAGGCGCCGGTCGAGTCGATGGCCAAGGGCATCGTCATCGAAGCCAAGCTGGACAAGGGCCGCGGCCCGGTTGCGACGGTGCTGGTGCAGAGTGGCACGCTCAAGCGCGGCGACGTCGTGCTGGCAGGCTCCACCTTTGGCCGCGTGCGCGCCATGCTGGACGAAGACGGCAAGGCCACCACGGAAGCCGGCCCGTCCATTCCGGTCGAGATCCAGGGCCTGACCGAAGTGCCGCAAGCCGGTGACGAGTTCATGGTGCTGGGCGACGAGCGCCGTGCCCGCGAAGTGGCCACCTTCCGTTCGGGCAAGTACCGCGACGTGAAGCTGGCCAAGCAGCAGGCCGCGAAGCTGGAGAACATGTTCAGCGACATGGGTGCCGGCGACGTGCAGACGCTGCCGCTCATCATCAAGTCCGACGTGCAGGGTTCACAGGAAGCGCTGGCCGCCTCGCTGCTCAAGCTCAGCAACGCCGAAGTCAAGGTGCAGATCGTCCACGCGGCGGTCGGCGGCATCAGCGAGAGCGACGTCAACCTGGCCATCGCGTCCAAGGCCGTCATCATCGGCTTCAACGTGCGGGCCGATGCCGGTGCGCGCAAGCTGGCCGAGGGCAATGCCGTCGATCTGCGTTACTACAGCATCATTTACGAC
>SEEY01000811.1 GCA_004211235.1 Rubrivivax sp. | reverse complement strand
GCCCGCTAGTGTGGCCCTAGCGGCGACCCGGGCGCGAACCCGTCCGGACGAAAAAAAGCCCCGGCGGTTGCCGGGGCTTGAAGGTCTTCGCGATGCCTGCGTGGCGAGCCACGACGGCGCCAAAGACTCACCAGTAACGAATCAGGACGGCTCGCCGTCATGCAGCAAGGCCGCATCGTCGAGACGCTGAGCACCGACGCGCTCTGCCAAGGCGAGGCGCAGCACGACTACACGCGCACGCTCGTCGCGGCAGCCGAAGCCTGAGACGGGCGCAAAAAAGGCCGGCTGCATACGGCAGCCGGCCTTCATGAAACGGCGCGGGCGCGCTCATGCCATGCCCCCTGCATGGGGCAGGCGTTCGTCGGGCGTCGCACAGCCCTCAGGGCTGTGCTCGGTCCCGCCTCACCCCATGTGCATGCCGCCGTTGCAGGAGAAGTCCGCACCGGTCGAGAAGCCCGAGTCCTCGCTTGCCAGCCAGGCGACGATGGAGCCGATCTCGGCCGGCGTGCCCAGGCGCTTGACCGGGATGGTGGCGACGATCTTCTCCAGCACCTCGGGCTTGATGGCGCGGACCATGTCGGTGCCGATGTAGCCCGGGCTGACGGTGTTGACCGTCACGCCCTTGCTCGCCAGCTCCTGGGCCAGCGCCATCGTGAAGCCGTGCATGCCGGCCTTGGCGGCCGAGTAGTTGGTCTGGCCGGCCTGGCCCTTCTCGCCGTTGACCGACGAGATCTGGATGATGCGGCCCCAGCCCTTTTCCACCATGCCCGGCACCACCTGCTTGGTGACGTTGAACATCGAGTTCAGGTTGGTGTCGATGACGGCATGCCAGTCCTCCGGCGTCATCTTCAGGAACATGCGGTCCTTGGTGATGCCGGCGTTGTTGACCAGCACGTCGATGGAGCCATGCTCCTCCACGGCCTTGGTGAAGGCCTCGACGGTGGAGTTCCAGTCGGCCACATTGCCCACGGAGGCGTAGAAGGTGTAGCCCAGCGCCTTCTGCTCATCCAGCCACTTCTGGAAGTCGCGGCTGGGGCCGCAGCCGGCGATGACCTTGAAACCTTCCTTGTTCAGGCGCTGGCAGATCGCGGTGCCGATGCCCCCCATACCGCCCGTGACGTAGGCAACTTTCTGGCTCATTGGATGTCTCCTGTTGTGTTGGGGGAAGTATCAGCGTTCGACAGTGAGGGCGACACCCATGCCACCACCAATGCACAGCGAGGCAATGCCCTTCTTCGCATCGCGCTTGACCATCTCGTGCAGCAGCGTGACGAGCACGCGGCAGCCGCTGGCGCCGATCGGGTGGCCCAGTGCGATGGCGCCGCCGTTGACGTTGACCTTGCTCGTGTCCCAGCCCATCTCGTTATGCACGGCACAGGCCTGGGCCGCGAAGGCCTCGTTGATCTCCAGCAGGTCCAGGTCGGCGGCCTTCCAGCCGGCGCGCTCCAGCGCGCGCTTGGCGGCGGGCACCGGGCCCATGCCCATGTAGGCGGGGTCCAGGCCGGCGGACGCGTAGGACGCGATGCGTGCCAGCGGCGTGAGGCCGAGCGACGCGGCCTTGGCGGCCGTCATGACGACCACGCCGGCGGCACCGTCGTTCAGGCCGGATGCATTGCCGGCGGTGACGCTGCCCGCCTTGTCGAAGGCGGGGCGCAGGCCGGCCAGGGCCTCGGCGGTGGACTTGCGGTTGATGAACTCGTCGTTGGCAAAAACGATCGGGTCGCCCTTCTTCTGCGCGATGCTGAATGGGACGATCTCATCCTTGAAGCGGCCGGCGTCCTGGGCCGCGGCGGCCTTCTGCTGCGAGCCGAAGGCCAGCGCGTCCTGCTGCTCGCGCGTGATGCCGTACTTCTTGGCGACGTTCTCGGCGGTGATGCCCATGTGGTACTGGTTGTACACATCCCACAGGCCGTCGGTG
>SEEY01000120.1 GCA_004211235.1 Rubrivivax sp. | reverse complement strand
GCGCCGTCGAGGCCCATCGGCGCGCTGCTTTCGAGGCTGGCGACGGGCGCGGGTTCGGGCGCCAGGACGCCTTGCGCAACGGGCGCGGCATCCGGCAGCGGCGCGGCGGGCGCCGGCGACGCCTGCGGCCGCTCGGCGAGATGGCGCCGATGGGTCTGCATCAGCTCGGCCAGCACGCGGGTGCGGTGCTGCTGGGGCAGGTCGATCAGGGCCATGCCTTGCTGCACGCGGCCGATGAGCCGGGGCAGGCGCCGCCGCAGATCGGCCCGCGCATCGGGCGTCTCGGGCCGCTGCAGGCTGGCCAGCAGCTCGTCCACCGTGTCCACCAGCGCCTGCGCCTCGGGCGATTCCGCGCCCTCGGCGGCCATCACCTTCGCCAGCACCTCGAGCCACGCGCCGCGCAGGAAGGTCTGCACGATGGGGCTGACCTCCTCGGCCTTGCCGAGCTGTGCCTCCACCTGGCCGCGCAACAGCGGCAGCAACCGCCGCTCGGCCTCCATCCGGCCCAGCGCATCCAGCGCCGGACGCGTGCGTTCGATCTGCTGCTGCTGCTCTTCCGCGATGAAGGACTGCACCTGCTGCAGGGCGTCGGCGTAGGCCTCGGGCTGCTCGGGCGCGCCCTGGCTGAGCCGGGCCACCAAGGGGTCGACGAAACGCTGGAAGGCCTCGCCGCGCTCGGCGTCATGCGCAGGCAGCGCATTGGAATGACCCGCGATCTCGTTGATCAACGCCCAGGCCGGGTGCTGCTCCGAGCTGAGCACGCCCGGGTCGCTGACGGCCAGCTCGCGCACCGGCGCCTCCAGCCGGGCGATGGAACCGCGCAGCGCTGGCGCCATCTGCGGGTCGGCCAGCAGCCGCTCGAACAGCCGGCCCAGCAGCGCATGGCTCACGTCGGCTGCGGCGCCGGCCTCCGCGGTGGGCTGGAGCTGCAGACGCAAGCCGGCCTCGACCGGCTCAGGCGCGGCAGCCTTGGCGCCCGCAGGCAGGCCGCGCTGCAGCAGCGGCATGCTGCGCAACAAGGCCTGCAATTGCTCCGCCGAGACGCCGGGCACCGTCGCCTCCGCGGCTGCGGCTGCGGCTGCCGCGGGCGAGGCCTTGCCGCCGGCGCTCGGCGCCAGGATGGCCCGGTAGCGCGGCGCCTGCAGGCCGGCAGCCTTGAGCTGCTGGGTTGCGTCCGCCAGCAGGGGCCGCAGCTGCGTCACCAGCGTCGGCGCGGCCACGCGCATCCACAGTGCCTGCTGTTCGGGCTCCAGCACCTGCTCGTAGACGGTCTGGCTGATGGCGCGTGCAAACACGGCCGGCCCGCAGGCGGTCGGGTCTTCTCCCCGGCCCGTCTCGGGCAGCAGGAGGGCGGCCAGGCCTTGCAGCTCGCGCAGCTCCCATTCGAGCCTGAGGTCGGCCAGCAGCACGACGCGCGATATCTCGATGTCCTTCTCCGCCTGGGCTTCGTCAACGAGGGTCAGCTCGTCGATGTCGAAGCCGCTCAGCGCCGACGCCGACGCGCCGCGGCCGAGCGCCCGCGCTTCGGCGCCCTGGATGCCTGCGAGCAGGTGCGCGGACAGGCATTCGCCGATGTGCATGCGCAGCGGCTCGATCACTCTCAGCAGGCCGGACAGGTGCTTGCGGTCCAGCGTGCCGAGGCCGGCTTCGACCGGGTCGCGCATTGCCTGGAGCATGGCCTCCAGCCAGCCGGTGGCGAACGGCAGGGCCTGGGCCTCCAGGGCCCGGACATGGCGATCAAACTGCGGCTGAGCATCCAGGGCCAGGGTCGCGCTCCTTCGTTGGAGCCCGCACTCTAGCCGCGCTGGCTTGCTGGGAGGCGTCTGCCGCCGTTCGAGCGCGGGCGCCAAACCGCGCGGCAGGCGCGTGCTTCAGCCACCGCGCGTGACGGGCATGTCCACCCGGTCCATCGGCAGCTTCATGTGGCTGGCGAGTTCCAGCTTGGCCAGCGAGTTGCGGTGCACTTCATCCGGCCCGTCCGCCAGCCTCAAGGTGCGCTGGTGGGCCCACATCATGGCCAGCGGCGTGTCCTGCGACACGCCCGCCCCGCCGAACACCTGGATGGCCCAGTCGATGACCTTCAGCGCCATGTTGGGCGCGACGATCTTGATCATCGCGATCTCGGCCTTGGCGCCCTTGTTGCCGACGGTGTCCATCATGTAGGCGGCCTTCAGCGTCAGCAGGCGCGCCTGCTCGATGCTGCAGCGCGACTCGGCGATGCGCTCCTGCGTGACGGTCTGCTGCGCAATCGTCTTGCCGAAGGCGGTGCGGGCGATGGCGCGTTCACACAGCAGCTGCAGCGCGCGCTCGGCCGCGCCGATGCTGCGCATGCAGTGGTGAATGCGGCCCGGGCCGAGGCGGCCCTGGGCGATCTCGAAGCCGCGGCCCTCACCCAGCAGGATGTTGGCGGCCGGCACGCGCACGTTCTTCAGCTCGACCTCCATGTGGCCGTGCGGCGCGTCGTCGTAGCCGAACACGCTCAGCGGGCGGATGACGCGGATGCCCGGCGTGTCGGCCGGCACCACCACCATGGACTGCTGCTCGTGGCGGCCGGCCTCGGCGTTGGTCTTGCCCATGACGATGTAGACCGCGCAGCGCGGGTCGCCCGCGCCGGAGCTCCACCACTTGCGGCCGTTGATGACGTAGTCGTCACCGTCGCGGTCGATGCGGCATTCGATGTTGGTGGCATCGCTGGAGGCCACGTCCGGCTCGGTCATCAGGAAGGCCGAGCGGATCTCGCCGCGCAGCAGCGGTTCGAGCCAGCGGTCCTTCAGCGCCTCGGACGCGTAGCGCTCCAGCGTTTCCATGTTGCCGGTGTCGGGCGCCGAGCAGTTGAAGACTTCCGGCGCCCAGAACACGCGGCCCATGATCTCGCACATCGGCGCGTATTCGAGATTGCTCAAACCCTCCGGCGCCCGCTCGGAGCGCGGCAGGAAGAGGTTCCAGAGCCCCGCCGCCCGCGCCTTGGGCTTGAGCTCCTCGATCACGCGCGTGGCCTGCCAGGGGTTGCCCGCGCGGCGGTTGGCGTCGACCTCCTGCAGATAGCGCTGCTCGTTCGGGTAGATGTGCGACTCGAAGAAGGCGAGCAGCTGCTCGCGCATCCGGGCGACCTTGGGGCTGTAGTCGAAGTTCATGGCGCGGCTTGTCGAGGCAGGTGGCGCCAGTGTGGCCCACGCCCGCCGTGCCGCTTGTCACGCAGGCGGCAGCCGGCTTTGGCGCAGGCCGCGCCAGCCACACGGCATGTCAGATCCGCAGCAGCTTCTGCTCGGCCAGGGCCAGGGCGGGCGGCAGGCCCGAGATGACGAGCACGTCGTTGCCGGCCAGCACCGCATCGTCTCCCGCGGCCTCGACGCGGCCGGAGGCGCGGCGCAGCGACACCACGTGCACGCCCGTGGCATGCAGCGCGAGGTCGCCCAGCCGCTCGCCGGCCAGCGGCGTGGCCACCGGCAGCGTGATGGAGGTGAGCCGGGCCTGGTCGACATCGTCGGCCGTGTCGTCGTCGGCACCGTGGAAATAGCCGCGCAGCAGGCCGTAGCGCTTGTCACGCGCATCGCGGGTGATGCGGATGACGCGGCGCATCGGCACGCCCACGAGCGCCAGCGCGTGCGAGGCGAGCATCAGGCTGCCCTCGATGGCCTCGGGCACCACCTCGGTGGCGCCGGCGGCGCGCAGCTTCTCCAGGTCGCTGTCGTCGATGGTGCGCACAATGACCGGCACCTGCGGCGCATGCGTCTGCACGAGGTTCAGGATCTTCAGCGCCGACGGCGTGTCGTGATAGCTGACCACGACGGCGCTGGCCCGCGCCAGACCGGCCGCCATCAGGCTCTGCACCTTGGCCGCGTCGCCGAAGACGACGCTCTGCCCGGCGGCGGCGGCCTGGCGCACGCGGTCCGGGTCCAGGTCCAACGCCATGTAGGGAATGTGCTCGCCCTCCAGCAGGCGCGCCAGGTTCTGCCCCGAGCGGCCGTAGCCGGCAATGATGACGTGGGCCTCGGCCTTGATGCTCTTCTTGGCGATGGTGGTCAGCTGCACCGACTGCATCAGCCAGTCGCTGCTGGACAGCTTCATGACGATGCGGTTGCTGTACATGATCAGGATGGGCGTGATCAGCATGGACAGCACCATGCTGGCCAGCACGGGGCTGACCCACTGCGGCGCCACCAGCCCGTGCTGGGCGCCGAGCGTCAGCAGCACGAAGCCGAACTCGCCGGCCTGCGCGAGATACAGGCCCGTGCGCAGCGCCACGCCGGGCGGTGACTTGAAGAGGCGCGCCAGGCCGGCGATCAGCGCGAACTTGGCAACCACCGGCGCCGCCGTGAGCAGGATCACCAGCCACCAGTGGTCCACCAGCGGCCGCCAGTCCAGCTTCATGCCGATGGTGATGAAGAACAGGCCGAGCAGCACGTCGTGGAAGGGCCGGATGTCGGTCTCGACCTGGTGCCGGTATTCGGTCTCGGAGATCAGCATGCCGGCGAGGAAGGCGCCCAGCGCCAGGCTCAGGCCGGCATGCTCGGTCATCCAGGCCAGGCCGAGCGTGACGAGCAGCAGGTTCAGCATGAAGAGCTCGTCGCTCTTGCGCCGCGCCACCAGCGTGAGCCACCAGCGCATCAGCTTCTGGCCGCCGTAAAGCAGCAGCCCGAGCAGCACGACCGCCTTCAGCGCGGCCCAGGCCAGGGCGCTCATCATCTCGCCACCGCTGCTGTTCAGCGCCGGGATCAGCACCAGCAGCGGCACGACGGCCAGATCCTGGAACAGCAGCACGCCCATGACGAGCTTGCCGTGCGGGCTCTCCAGCTCCAGCCGCTCGGCCATGAGCTTGACGACAATGGCCGTGGAGCTCATCGCCATGGCGGCGCCCAGCACCAGCGCGCCACCCCAGGTCAGCTCCCAGGCCACGCCGAGCATCGCGAAGCCGGCGATCAGCAACGCATTGCCGAGCATGGCGCCACCGATGGTCAGCACCACCTGGAACATGCCGATGCCGAACACCGCCGTGCGCAACGCGCGCAGCTTGGTCAGGTTGAACTCCAGCCCGATGGCGAACATCAGGAAGACGACGCCGAACTCCGCCAGGTACTGGATGGCTGCGGTGTCATGCGCAAACGCCAGCGCATTCGGCCCGATCACCACGCCCACCGCCAGGTAGCCCAGCATGGGCGGCAGCTTCAGCGAACGGCAGACGACGACGCCCAGCACGGCGGCGACGAGATAGAGCAGGGCGAGGTCGAGCGAGGTCACCGGGCGATGGTATTCGGGCGGCTCTGGCCGCCTCCCAAAGGCGCTGCAGGAAGTGAAATCCCTCACATGTGAGAGGGCCCATGCGTTGCTTGCATGGCCCAATACCCACTTGGCTAGACATGTTGTGCCAACGAAGCCAGGCTTCGCGCTACCGTTCGCCCCACTCAAAGTTACGGAGCGTTTCATGCCCAACCTGTCCTTCGTCTCGCCCACGCGCAACAGCCCGTGGGGCACGTATCTGTCGCAGATCGACGCGGTGGAGCCTTACCTGGGCGGCCTGGCCCGCTGGGTGGAGACGCTGCGGCGCCCGAAGCGCGCGCTGATCGTCGACATCCCCATCGAGATGGACAACGGCAGCATCGCCCACTTCGAGGGCTATCGCGTGCAGCACAGCCTGACGCGCGGCCCGGGCAAGGGCGGCGTGCGCTACCACCCGGACGTGACGCTGGAAGAGGTGATGGCGCTGTCGGCCTGGATGACGATCAAGAACGCCGCCGTCAACCTGCCCTACGGCGGCGCCAAGGGCGGCATCCGCGTCGACCCCAAGGCGCTCAGCCTGAAGGAGCTGGAGAAGATGACGCGCCGCTACACCAGCGAGATCGGCATCATCATCGGCCCGCAGCAGGACATCCCGGCGCCTGACGTCAACACCAACGGCCAGATCATGGCCTGGATGATGGACACGTATTCGATGAACACCGGCTCAACGGCGACCGGCGTCGTCACCGGCAAGCCGGTCGAGCTGGGCGGCTCGCTCGGCCGCGTGGCCGCCACCGGCCGCGGCGTGTTCGTCGTCGGCCGCGAAGCGATGCGCCGCCTGAACCAGCCGCTGGACGGCGCCCGCATTGCCGTGCAGGGCTTCGGCAACGTCGGCTCCATCGCCGCCAAGCTGTTCGCCGCCAACGGTGCCAAGGTCGTCTGCGTGCAGGACCACACCGGCACCATCCTGAACGAGAACGGCTTCGACATGGCCAACCTGCTGGAGCATGTGGCCACCTACAAGGGCGTGGCCGGCTTTGCCGGTGCGGACAAGATCGCCGACGAGAACTTCTGGGACGTGGCCAGCGACGTGCTGATCCCGGCGGCGCTGGAAGGCCAGATCACCGCCGAGCGTGCCCAGCGCATCAAGACGCGCCTCGTGCTCGAAGGCGCCAACGGCCCGACCACGCCGGACGGCGAAGCCGTGCTGGCCGACCGCGGCATCGTCGTCGTGCCGGACGTCATCGCCAATGCCGGCGGCGTGACGGTGAGCTACTTCGAATGGGTGCAGGACTTCTCGTCCTTCTTCTGGACCGAGGACGAGATCAATGTGCGCCTGGACAAGATCATGATCGGCGCCTTCAAGAACATCTGGGAGACCAGCGAGCTGCACCGCATCACGCTGCGCACCGCGGCCTTCACGGTGGCCTGCACGCGGGTGCTGCAGGCGCGCGAGGAACGCGGCCTGTATCCCTGAACCGGGCAGGGCCCACAGCAAGACGGCGGCCCCCGGGCCGCCTTTTTTTTCGCGGCACCCACCAAACAAAAGGCCGGCGCACAGGCGCCGGCCCCGGTCTCAGTTCAATGAGGGCTTACAGGCAGCACAGCAGCTGCTGGAGGCAGCAGGCGATGTCGACGCAGCAGGCCTGGGCCGCAAAGGCGGCGGCCGAGCCGCCGAGCAGGACGACGGCCGCAGCGGCCTTGATGAGCTTGGATTTCATGGTGTTCCTTTCGAGGGTTGATGGGCTTGTGGAAGCAGGCATCAACCTAATCGGGCGGCGTCCACGGCTGCGGTCTTGAACCGGCATCGAACGTGGCCTCTGCCAGCGGCCAGAGCGGTCCATCGGACGCCAGCTCCGGCGGCTGGCCAGGCAGCGGCGCCGCCTGAGGCGCGGCGCAGGCCTGGCACACGGCGCTCGCGCACTGCGCCATGCCCTTGCAGCCGTGAAGGCAGCAATCGGCATAGCCAGCCTGCGTGCTGGCGAACGCCTGGCCGATGAAGGCCAGGCATCCAGACAGCACGAGAACGAGGGCGAGCAGCTTGCGCATGCCGCGATGGTAGTTCCGGGCAGCGGCGGGCGGCCGGCGCAAGGACAATCGGCTGCCCGCGCCACTGCGGCAGGCAGGTAGGTACGTCGGATCAATTCCGTCAGCACCTATGGACACTCCACCCCATGCAGACAAAGCTGAGCGGCTACTCCGCACGACCCATGAATCCCGACTCGACCGCGTTTTCCCCCGCTGCCCCTGGCCCCGGTCTGGACCGCCGGCAGCTGCTGCAGGGCCTCGCGGCAACCGCGCTGCTGCCGGCAGCAGCTGCGGCACAGGCTGCCGACCCGCTGGTCGTCGGCGGTCTGCCCGTCACCTGCAACCTGACGCTGCCGATTGCATGCTCGGCGCGCGTGGCGTCGAACAAGGCGGCGGGCAGCTCGGCATTCCAGTTCGAGTACAGCAAGTACAACGGCTGGCCGGAGATCAAGGAATCGCTGATGACGGGCAGCATCCAGGCGGCCTACATGCTGGCGCCGCTGGTGATGGACCTGGCGGACAAGAAGATCCCGGTCAAGATCGTCTCGCTGGGCCACCGCTCGGGTGCCGTGATCATGGTGCGCACCGACTCGCCCTACAAGAAGTTCAAGGACCTTGCCGCCAAGCGCATCGCCATTCCGAGCCGCTTCGCGGTCGACTTCCTGTTCCTGCGCAAGATGCTCGCCGCCGAGGGCATGAGCCCGAAGGACATCCAGATCGTCGAGATGCCGCCGCCCGACATGCCGGCCGCGCTGTTCGCCAAGGCCGTGGACGGCTACTGCACCGGCGAGCCCTTCGGCGCTGCCGCGCAGAAGGCGGGTTATGCCCGGCCGCTGCGCATGACGCGCGACGAATGGCGCAACTACATCTGCTGCGTGCTGACCGTGCGCGAGGAGCTCATCAAGAGCAACCGCCCGCTGGTGCAGAACCTGGTCGACCATGTGCAGGGCGCCGGCAACTGGCTGGACCAGCAGGCCGCCAACCGCGAGAAGGCCATCCAGATCGCCGCCGGGCGCAAGTTCTTCAACCAGGACCCGGCCATCCTGCGCTTCGTGATGGAGAACCCGACCGACCGCGTGACCTACGGCGACCTGCGCATGATCCGCGCGGAGTTCGAGGAGCTGATGCAGCTGTCCCTGCAGGCCGGCACGCTGAAGGCGCCGGTGCCCTACGAAAAGTACGTGGACGAGAGTTTCGTGAAGGCCGCGAAGGGCGCGCCCATCATGCTATGAAGCGACGGCACGTCCTGGCACCGCTGCTGGTCGCCGCGCTGCCGCTGGCGATGCAGGCTGCCAACGCCGCCGCGCCGCGTCTAAAGGCCGGTGTCTTCGAGCCCGCGCAACCTGCGCCGGAGTTCTCACTGAAAGGCAGCGACGGCGCCGCACTGGATCTCGCACGCTTCAAGGGCCGGCTGGTGCTGCTGGTGTTCGGCTTCACGAACTGCCCGGAGGTCTGCCCGACGACGCTGGCGACGCTGGCCGAGGCGCGCAGGCAGCTCGGCGCGAACGCCGCGGACGTGCAGGTCGTCTACGTGACGGTGGACCCGGCACGGGACGACATCGCCCGCATCCGCCAGTACCTCGCCGCGCTACGGCGTCGTGGCCCAGAAGATTGAAGCAGCCCAGCCCAACGCCTACGGCATGAACCACTCCACGTCCGTCTGGCTGATCGACCGCGCGGGCAGGCTGCGGGCCATGATGCCCTACGGCCATCCGGCCGCGGATTTCGTGCACGACCTCAAGCTGCTCCTGGCCGCCAAGTGAAAACCTGGCTCCGGCTTCTGCCCCTCATGCTGGTGGCGCCGCTGTCCTGGCTCGGCTGGGCCGCGTTCGCGCCGCTGCAGCTCGCGTCGCGGGACGAGCTGTTCGAGATTCCGCACGGCACCTACGCGCGCCGCATGGCCGGTGACAAGGTGGAGATCCTGCCCGACCGCATCGACCTGACGCTGGGCCTGAACGACCAGCTGCTGCTGCGCAACCGCGACGACGTGCCGCAGCAGTTCGGGCCGGTGCTCATCATGCCGGGGCAGAGTTTTCGGCTGCCCTTCGAGGTGGCATCGACCTACAGCTTCGACTGCAGTGCGCACGCCAGCGGCCAGATGGCCGTGGTGGTGGCGCCCACGCCCGAACCCGGCTGGCAGCGCCTGCAATGGCGCTGGCAGCACCGCAACCGCGCCCCCACCGCCACGGAGACCCCTGCTTGAATTCGCCGACTTCCCGACTCGCCCGCGTGCTGCCACCCCTGGCCGTCATCGCGGTGGTCATTGCGCTGTGGTGGTACATCGTCGACCGCAACGACAGCCCCATCTTCCCCAGGCCCTGGGCCGTCGTCACCGGCACGCTGGAGCTGGCCGAGGACGGCACGCTGTGGGAGCACATCCGCGCCTCGCTCTACCGCGTCGGCGTCGGCTTCGGCCTGGCCATGCTGGTGGGCATTCCGCTCGGGCTGTGGATGGGCTGGGTGGGCGGCGCCTACCGCACCTTCAACCCGATCTTCCAGATGCTGCGGCCGATCTCGCCGATCGCCTGGATTCCGCTGGCCATCCTCTGGTTCGGCATCGGTGAGGCGTCGCCCATCTTCCTGATCTTCATCTCGTCGGTGTTCCCGCTCATCGTGCAGACGACGTCGGGCGTGCACACCATCGACCGGCGCTACCTGCGCGCGGCGGCCAACTTCGGTGTCACGCGCGGCGTGCTGTTCCGCCGCGTCGTCATCCCGGCCGTGCTGCCGGAAATCATCATCGGCATGCGCATCGGCATCGGCGTGGCCTGGCTCGTCGTCGTGGCGGCCGAGATGATCGCGCTGCGCTCCGGCCTGGGCTACCTCATCATGGATTCGCGCAATGCCGGCAACCGCTACGACCTCGTCATCGCCGCCATGATCATCATCGGCGTCATCGGCCTGCTGCTGGACGGCGCCACCCGCCTGCTCGAAAGACTCAAGACCGTGCGGTGGCGCTATGTCCGCTGACCCCTTCGCTGACCCTGCAATGAACAAGCCCCCCAAGATCGCCGTCCGCGGACTCACCAAGAGCTTCAGGAAGGCGGGCAAGGGCGGCACGCTGCCCGTCATCGACGGCGTGGACTTCGACGTCGCCGAGGGCGAGTTCGTCGCCATCGTCGGCCCGTCCGGCTGCGGCAAGTCGACGCTGATGAACATCCTCGCCGGCTTCGAGAAGGGCGATGGCGGCAGCCTGCTCATCGACGGCAGTCCCCACCCCGGCGCCGGCCCGCAGGGCATCGTCATCTCTCAGTACGGCTCGGTGTTTCCGTGGCTGACGGTGCAGCAGAACCTGATGTTCGGGCTCACCGGCCCGCGCCACGGCGACGATGCGGAGCGCGTCAAGCTGGCCGATCACTACGCCGCCATGGTGGGCCTCACCGGCTTCGAGGGCGCCTATCCGCACGAGCTGTCGGGCGGCATGCTCAAGCGTGTCGAACTGGCGCGGGCCTTCATCGTCAAGCCCGAGATCCTCTACCTGGACGAGCCCTTCTCGGCGCTGGACGCGCTGATGAATCTGCGCATGCGCAACGAGCTGCTGCGCATCCTGGCGGAGGAGAAGCACACGGTGCTGCTGATCACGCACGACGTCGACGAGGCCCTCTACATGGCCGACCGCATCCTGGTGCTGTCGCCCCGGCCCACACGCATCCAGGCGCGCTTCGAACTGGACATGCCGCACCCGCGCCGCCTCATCAGCCCGGAGATGGACGCGCTTCGCGAGGCCATCCTGAAGGAATTGGGGCTGGAGATGCCGACCTGAAGCCGCCTCGCGCATCCTGGGGATGCGCATGCCGCCAGGCCGCGGCAGCATCGCGCCACTGAATCGACGGAGGCAAAGATGAGCGGCACTGATCCGGCGCCGGCCCGCAAGGGCCTGTTCGAGTTCCTCGACAGCAAGTTCGGCTTCTGGCTGGTGACGACGCTGTTCGTCGCCGTGTGGAGTTCCAGCTACGCGGCCATCGACCGCTACATGCACAAGGACGAGGCGGAAAGGACGCGCGCAGCGGAATCGGCGCGACGCGACATGGACGCCGTCCTCAAGGTCGTGCCGCTGCTGTTCGCCGACGATGCCGGCCAGCAGGATCTGGCGGTCAAGCTGCTGCTGTCGCTGCGCAGCAAGAAGGCGCTGGAGGACGACAGCCTGGCGCTCGTGCAGGCGGTGCTCGACGCGCGGCTCAAGACCGGCAGCGGCGCCGGTGCCACCGACAACGAACGCCGGCAGGCGGCGCTGATCCTCAAGGCGGAAGACGGCGACCGCATCGCCGCCATCGCCAACCCGACCGCGGCGAGTGCCACGCCGGCCGCCATGCCGCCCACCCTGGCCGTCGCGCGCCAGCTCAACGACGCCGAGCTGCCCCCGCGGGTGTATCTGCAGATCGGCGACGAGGCCGACCGCGACGTGGCCAAGCGGCTGCGCTCGGCCTTTGCCAGCGCCAACGTGCTGGCGCCGGGCATCGAGCTTGTCGACGCCCGCCACACGCCCGACCGCAGCGACCTGCGCTACTGCGCGGACAAGCTCGACGCCAGCGCGCTGGCGCGCGTCTCTGCCGTGCTGCAGCAGTCGCGCGTGACCGTCGCCAACCGGCCCCTGCCGCCGGCCGCCTGCCGGAGCGTGCGGTTCAACCACATGGAACTGTGGCTGCAACGCGGCGCATCGGCAGCCGCATCCGGCTGAAGCGTCGGCCTCGGCCTCAGCCCTTCAGCACGGCGCCGGTGCTGTCCAGCACGCGCAGCGTCACGGCGATGGCCGGCGCCACGCTCTGGGTGACGGTGCAGAAGTCCTCGAAGGTGTCCAGCACGCGCTGGAGGTGGCCCAGCTCGGCGGCCGGCTTGCCCAGGTGCAGGTCCACCGCCAGCCCCTGCACGCGGTTGCGGCCGCGCTCGTTCTTGCCGACGCTGGCCTTCACCTCGGTGCGCAGCGGCGAGGGATCGTCCTTGTACTTCTGGCAGGCGAACCAGAGCGACGCGCTCAGGCAGTTGCCCACCGCCGAGGCGAGCAGCTCGACCGGGTCCGGCCCCAGGCCGGTGCCGATGGGTGCGGGCTCATCGGACAACAACACGGGCAGCTCCGGCGCGTAGTGGTGTTCGAACTGGTAGCCCTGACGCTGGATCAGGGTGACGCTGGGGTTGTCCATCAAGGCCTCCGCGAGTGGAGGAGGTAGTTGATAACAAAGTTTCGAACTGGAGGTCAATGTATCGAACGACCTCGCCGGATGCTGCGAAGGGTTGATGTCAAAGTTTCGATTCGCCTTCGCGCTCGGCTCGTGGCGTGCAAGGTGCACCGCCATCGCCACCGGACTAGCCGGGCTTGACCAAGCTACCGCGCCCTCTACGATTCCCGCATGGAGCCGCAACCCCTTTCCACAACACGCTGCCTAGAGGCAATGTCGCGGCGACATGATGAGCTGATGGCAAGCCTCGGCGAACTCGCGATCACTTTGCGTGCTGCTGCGACCACGAGCGCCCGTCATGAGCTGTTGGCATGGTGTGCCTTTACCGCCGTAGTCGCCTCAGGACTTACGGTCGTCGTGATTCTTGTCTTGCCGGTCGTGCGTTACACCGCCGCCTGAATTGCGCCAAGGGCAGACGTGACCCGGGAGCGGTGTTGTGCAGGCCCAATGCCTCTGCGAATCAGACTGCGGATTGGGAAATCCTTAAGTCTTGCAGCCCGTCTCTACGGCTCAGCCACACCGAACGCCGACTTCAACCGTTCCACCGTGTGGCGCCACTTGGGCGTGGTGGGTTGGCAAACCGTGTTCTGGTTGCCGAACAGACCAAGTTCGTTGAAGGCCTGGGCGGAAGGCACCGTGTGAATCCATCTAACCCGCACGAAGTACTCGCTCAGCTCCGGGTCGTCGGCCGTCGCCTTGTACTGGTCACCGTGGCTTAACACATCCATGGCCAGCTGTTTGCCGTTGTCGGTGTTCACGCGGAAGTCGCTGGCCGGCTGCACCGCCTCCAGCACTTTGCCCACGCCGACGTAGCCGCGCTTGGGGATGTTCACCCATACCCGGTCGCCAGGATTGAGCAGCTTCAGGGTCTTGCTGTACCAAGACCCGCCGCCGCCGCTGATGAACCCATAGCGCACGGCGTCGTCCCAGCTGCGGCTGGCTCTGTCGCCGAAGGAAACATAGAACTCCCCATTCCAAGGCTCCTTGTCGCCCTTGTCGGTGGTGGTCACGGCGACATTGGCCTGCGTCTCGCTCGGGTCGATCAACCAAGCGCGGCTGAGCAGTTGCTGGCCGCCATGCTCAAAGACTTGGAAGAACAGCACATTGATGGCGATGTCGCGGTCGTTCAGGTATTGAACAATTCGCTCCGTGGACGGGTCCAGCTCGGCGGCGACGATGATGATCTGGTGCGCGTGGTTCAGGTTCTCTTCGTCCAACGCCGCGCCGAAACGTTGCTGGAAGTCCCGCTCCAGACTGCGGCCGGGCTTGAAGCGAGCGTAAATCTGCGTGATGCGGTCGGCGCCCAGCTCCGCCACCCAAGAGGCGTAGTCCAGCGCCTGGGCCACGATCTCGCGCGGCGTGCGGTCGCGCTTCAGCTCCACTAGCACCAGCGAGCCATCGGGCGCGATGGCCAGCAAGTCGATCCGCCCGCCATGCGTCGTGATTTCCTGCTGACCAATCAGCATCCAGGCCGGCGACAAGATTCTCGGGTCCTGAACGATCATTTCCTCCAGCAGGGCTTCACTGCTGAGCCTGCTCTGCTGCAGCTGCGTGGCAGGGTGGCCGACTTGCCAGATGGCGTGTTGAATGGGCATGGCGGCTAGGCTGACGTGGTGGGTTGGTAGCGCGGCGGGTCAGGGGTTCAGGCGACTGCCTGTTCGACCAGCACGGAGGCCAAGTGTTCGTGGTGCTGATGGGCTTGGTTGAGGTCGATCTTGAGTTGGTCGCACATCGCCAATAGCTCATTGGCCTTCGAGACAATGTGGCGCTGATCGGCAAGCCCTGGAAACGGAATCGGGTACTTCTTCACTGTAGAAACATTGACACGGGGCGCCGCACCGCCTGTAGTTGAACTCCTAGCCAAGTTGGTGATTGGCGGTGCGTTGAGTACCAGTTCCAGGTACTCGCCTGCTATTTGATTTCCTGCCCTTATCAGCATCATCCGTTGACCAAGGCACAGCCTGACCCCATCGGGCACTCGGCAAGCAACGCCCAAAATTCCGCCTTCTCGGCTGTAGAGGATGTCACCGGCAATCGGCACAAGGCGAGAGGTCCTTTCCTTGTATGTGTCGCCGCTTACGTACTTGCAATCGCTCAAATCCAGGCTGCGTGGCCTGAATTGACTTGTTCGTACGCAAAGTTCGCCGGTAAGCGTCCATTTCGGTGTCGAGTGTGGGCAGTCCACGATCTCGACAGCTAGTTGGTCAAGTTCCTTCACCTGCCAAACTGATTGCGTATGGCCGCTGTCGTTCGGCAAACGATCTTGAGATGGACGTGGCGGATCAAGCTTGCCAGTTACGGCAAGATGCATCACCGCCTGTTTCAACGCGTCAATGCTTTGATCGGTGGTGAAGAGCCTATGGAAATGCTCGGATAGTTGTTGCCAACTCGCTCGGAAGTCGGCGGCGTCGCGGGCTTGGGTGAGGCTGACGAGCAGGGCCTCCACCAGCTTGGCATGGGCGGCCTCGGCGTCGGCTTGCTCAGCCTCCAGCCGGTCGCACAGGGCCATCAGCTCATCGAGCTTGGCGACGATGCGGTGTTGCTCGGCGATGGGCGGCAGTGGAAACGGATGACTCTCAACGAAGTCCTTGGGAAGGCGCTTTTGCCCCGCCGTTCCTGTCATTCGCGTTTCGCCAACCTTCAGGAACCACGGTGACTTCAGGTAAGCCAGGACATATCTGGCGGCAAGGGTGCCAAAAACAGGTCTGACGACATGCAGTTCAGTGGTGCCGGCGCCGATGCCGTTAGACAGGCTGGTGAAGACACAGGCCTTGCTGTTCTCGAAGCACGGCGTGATCTTGGCAACGCCGATGTCACCCTCGGCAAAGTGCGTGAATCCTTGCTTGACCTCACCCCACCTGCGTACTTCTTGGGTATGCCCACTATCGAACTTGGCTCTTATCGAGGCCATCGGTACGAATGAGACGGCCAAGTCGTCAGCAGCAGCGTTGCGCGGATTGATCTGCGCGACCGTTGCCAGATTGGTCCAACGCCAGCTTGCAGGCACCCCGAATGGGCCTGCATCAAAAATTTCGGCTGGATGATTCGGTTTTGCTTTCGCGTTACGACTGCTCTCACGAGCCAGACGCACGGCGCTGATGCGCTCAATCAACGCGTCTGCTGGCTCGTCCTTCACAGATTGCTCAACGAGCTTGCCCCTGATGGCAAGATCCAAGATCAATGCTCGAAGCTGATTGATCCCGTTCGGCGCGGCGGCAAGCATTGGCAGCTTGTCAGTCACCAGCGCCGTCATGCGTCGCGCTCCAGGGCCTCGGCCAACACGGCCTTCAACTGCTCGCGCAAGCTATGGATACCGGTCTGCATGCGCGCATAGTCCGCCAGCAGCTGCGCCGGGTCGTGACTGACCTGCTCACCCACATGCGGGTTCTTGCAGTCGAGGTTGTAGTTGCGCGCCTTGATGTCCTCGGCGCTGATCTTCCAGGCGAACTCGCCTTCGACGCGGGCCGCAAAACCATCGGCCTCGCTGCCCCACCAGGCTTGCTCGGTCTCGAACTCCTCGATGCGCATGGGCCGCGTCTTGGAATAGTTCTTCACCCCCGCCGGGTACTGGTGCTCGTAGAACCAGATGTCTTTCGTCGGCGTGCCCTTGGTGAAGAACAGCAGGTTGGTCTTGATGCCAGTGTAGGGGTTGAACACGCCGTTGGGCAGGCGCACGATGGTGTGCAGGTTGCAGTCGGTGAGCAGCTTCTCCTTGATGCGGCTCTTGATGCCCTCACCGAACAGGAAGCCATCGGGCAGCACCACGGCCGCGCGGCCGCCGTCCTTCAGCAAGTGCATGATGAGCACGAGGAAGAGGTCGGCCGTTTCGCGGGTGCGAAAGGCGGCGGGGAAGTTGGTCTCGATGCCGTCTTCTTCCATGCCGCCGAAGGGCGGGTTGGCGACGATGCAGTCCACGCGGTCCTTGGGCCCCCAGCCGATCAAGGGCTTGGCCAGCGTGTTGTCGTGGCGAATCTGATTCGGCACCTCGATACCATGCAGGATCATGTTGGTGGTGGCCAGCAGGTGGGGCAGCGGCTTCTTCTCCACGCCGTGGATGCTGGCCTGCAAGGTGCGCTCGTCCTCCGGCGTCCTCACGTAGTGCCTGCGCTTGTGCTCGATGGTGCAGGTCAGGAAGCCGCCAGTGCCGCAGGCCGGGTCCATGACCTTCTCGTCGAGCCTGGGGTCCACCATGCGGACCATGAACTCGGTGACGGGCCGGGGCGTGTAGAACTCGCCAGCATTGCCGGCGCTTTGCAAGTCGCGCAGCAGTTGCTCGTACATGTCACCGAAGGCGTGGCGCTCCTGGGCCTTGTTGAAATCGACGCCTTCCTGGATCTTGTTGATGACCTGCCGGATGAGCTGGCCGGACTTCATGTAGTTGTACGCGTCCTCGAACACGCCGCGCACGACGAAGGCGGCGGGCGTGGTGCTGTAGCTCTCCAGCTTCTGCAGCGCGGGGAAGAGTTCGTTGTCGACGAAGCCTTTCAGCTCGTCGCCGGTGATGCCCTCGGGGTCGGCCGCCCAGTTGCGCCAGCGGTACTGCTCAGGCAGCGGCGAGCGATAGGCGTCGTCCAGCAGCTCCCATTCCTGCTCGCGGTCGTCAAAGATTTTCAGGAAGAGCAGCCATACCAGCTGGCCGATGCGCTGGGCGTCACCATCGACGCCGACATCCTTGCGCATGATGTCTTGGATGGATTTGATGGAACTGCTGATCGACATGAGAGGACCGGGGAAAAAGCAAAAACGCTGGCGACGGGCTAGCGCGATGGAAAGTCAGTGGAACTGTCAGCGCCGTTGAGGGCGCCGCTGATCAGGCGTAGAGCTGGGTCTCCAACTCGGCGACAGCCTTGGTATAGCCGGACTTGCCGCCGAAGGCCTGGACCAGCTCGACGGGCGCGCCGATGCGGCTGAACGGGTCGAGCTGCAGGATTTTGATGTCCTCGATGGGCTCCAGGCCGGTATCGGCGTATTTCTGCAGCAAGGCCTCCAGCACCTGGCGCGCGGCGCCCTGGTACCTGGCGAAGTAGTTGCGCTTCTTGACGTTGTCGGCGCGCTCCCGGCGGGACAGCGGCGGTTGGTCGAAAGCGACGTGGCAGATCAGGTCGAAGGCGTCGAGCAGCTTGCCCTGCTTGGCCTCGACCTCTTCGGCCAGCGCCTCCCACAGCACGCCCTGCGCGGCCAGCTCTTCGATGATGACCTTCTTCTGGTCGGCGTTGGACCAGCGGCGCAGGAAGGCGTCCAGCGAGCCGAACTGCCTGGCGACGCAATTGCGGGTGTAGTCGCGCAGCGATTCGGTAATGAGCTTGCCGTCCGCACCGTAGTACTGCACGCGCTCGGCGACGACGAAGAC